>NZ_CEZFMW010000053.1:0-24272 GCF_982993085.1 Thalassobacter sp.
ATCACCTCGCCTGCGGCGATGCGGTTGACCGCGCTTTCATCAAGCTGACGGATCGTTGGAAGGGATATATTGCGGTCGGGCGCGTTCATACCGCTAGAAGTAGCATGTTCGCGCCCGATTCTGCCAGTAGGTTAGTTGAAGCCTTGCGGCTGCCCAACGATGACAAAATGTAAATCTTCAACAACCAGATGCTCTGCTGCAACGCGCTGGATATCTTCTAGTGTGACGGCGTTCACCTGATCATTGCGGGTCTCGATGTAATCCGCGCTCAGCCCCTGCGCCTGCATTCCAGCAAGAATACCCGCGATCCGCCCGTTACCATCAAACCGTAACGGATAGGCCCCAGTGAGATAGGTTTGCGCGGCATCCAACTCCTCTGGGGTGACGCCATTTTCTGCCATGTCATCCCAGATGGACTGGATCAAATCGATAGCAGGTCCGACGTTTTCGTTTGAGGTCGAAAACTGCCCCAACCACTGGTTCCCATAATCGCGCGAGGCAAGGAACGAGCTAATCCCATAGGTCAGCCCACGCCGTTCCCGTACGTTAACCATTAGGCGCGATTCAAACCCGCCGCCGCCAAGGATATGGTTTGCCACAAAGGCTGGGAAAAAGTCGGGGTCGTCACGATCCACCCCGGCGTGGCCAAACAGAACCACCGACTGCGGTGAGCGGTAGTCAACGATCGTCTGCCCACCCTCGAGCGCAAGCTCTGCCTCAACAGGCATCGGCGCGCCAGCCGCAGGCAAATCACCCAGCAACGTATCCAACAACGGCCCAAGCTCTGCCGCAGAAATATCGCCCGTCACGCCGATATAGACCCGATCCCGCGCAAAGAGTGCCTTATGCGCGGTTATCAAATCTGCACGCGTCAGGGCATTCACGCTTTCAATGGTACCCTCTTGCCCAGTCGCATAGGGGTGCCCCGGATAACTAAGCGCCGCCAGCGTAGTACCTGCAATGTCGTTTGGGTCGGTCTCATTGCCCTCAATGATCGATACAATCTGCGTTCGCACCCGATCGATGGCGTCTTGGTCAAAACGGGGAAACTTGATCGCATCGCGCAACAAGGCGAGGCTTTCCTCACGGTTTTCCGTCAAGAACTGAGCTTCAATCTGGACGCTGTCACGAAAGGTATCAAAGCCGAAATTCGCCGCAACGGACTCAGTCGCTTCGGTAAAGGCGCGGGCGTCGCGGTCACCTGCCCCCTCTTCTAAAAGGCCCATCATCATGTAAGTCGCGCCGCGCTTACCTTCGGGGTCAAGCGAACTGCCGCCTTTGAACCGGATGTCCATCGCCACGAAGGGGATCGAGGGTTCCTCGACCAACCACGCGATGATCCCACCGGGTGAGGTGACCTCCTGGATTTCAACAGCAGCGCGTGCGCCGAACGGCATCAATACGGCGATCATCAGGGCGAAACGGAGCATCATTGCGTAGCCTCCTCAGCGGATGGGTTGGTCAGGTAACCCGTGACGGATGTGTTCAGATCCAGCAGAGATTTGGCTGCTTTGAGGATTTGATCTTCGGTAACAGCCTCAAGCGTGGCGGGCCACATTTGCACATCCTCGACCGTAAGCCCCGAGGTCAAAGCCGCGCCATAACTGCGCGCACGCCCCTGCAAGCTGTCCTGACCATAGATCTCAGAGGCCCGCACCTGCGCCTTGAGCCGCTCAAGCTTGGCGCTATCGATCCCTTCCTCGATAAAGGTTTCAAGCGCGCGTTCCATATCTGCCTCGGCCTGCTCTAGCGTCCGGCCCGGGACGGGTACGACCAGCATACCAAACGTCGTGTCGTCCAGCGACATGCCACTGTAAAACGCCTCTGTGTACAGAGCGGATTTCTCGGTCTGCTCCAGCAGGTTTCCCATATGAGAAGTTGCGGAATTGCCCCCCAGCAGCGCGGCCAAAAGAGTATAGGCCGCCGCATCCTGCTGCGCACCAGCGTCCCGTTCGGGCGCAAGCCACGTGCGGATCACATAGGGGTTGGAAACACGATCATCGACCATTTCCATGTGGCGGGCGGACAAATGCTCAGGCTCCGCCGGGCGCGCCCGCGGCGGCAAGTTTTCGGACGGCGGCAAGCGCCCGTAATATTGCGTGGCCAGTGCACGGACCTCATCGGGATCCACGTCACCCGCCACCACCAACACCGCATTGTTAGGAGCGTAATGTAGGGCATAAAAATCAAGCGCATCTTGAAGCGTCAAAGCGGCCACCTCATCGCGCCACCCGATAATTGGACGGCCATAGGGGTGGTTCAGAAACTGAGCCGCACGGCGTTGCTCGCTGAACAAAGCGCCAGGATTACTGTCGGTGCGTTGGGCGCGTTCTTCGACCACAACATCCCGCTCAGTCAGCATGTCCTCGTCGTCCAGCACCAGATTACGCATCCGGTCCGCTTCCATACGCATCATTAGCTCTAGCCGGTCCGACGCCACGCGCTGAAAGTACGCAGTATAGTCATAGCTGGTAAACGCGTTGTCAGAACCGCCGTTGGCAGCAACCACGCGGCTGAACTCACCCGGTTCCATCGTTTCGGTGCCTTTGAACATCAGATGCTCAAGGAAGTGCGCGATACCGGATTTTCCGGACGTTTCATCCGCAGAGCCAACCTTGTACCACATCATATGAACAACGACCGGGGCGCGGTTATCCTCAATCACGACCGCCTCCAGACCGTTATCAAGGGTAAAGGTCGTCACGCGATCAGCGGTTTGCGCCTGTGCGGCGGCAGTGAACGCGAAACATGCGAGGGTAGCGAGAGCAAAGCGGCGCATAGGGCCTCCGAAGGTCAGGGCTATTGCATAGGAAATGGGCACCGACACCGTGAAGTCAACGGACAGCGACCACTCCTGACGACCTCGTGAGGAGGCAGCTACTGCTCTAGCAGGGCAGGATCAGGAGGGGCGGCCGGTGTCCGAACACCTGCATCTCGCAGGCGTTGCAGTTCACGGTATTGATCGAGCGACTGTGGTCGATAGGATTTGTAATAGACATTTACGTTAAACAAACGCTCCAGCGGCAGACCGTCATTGGCCCGGCGAAATGCCTCATCCTCGGCGGCGAGGGTGGTGCGAATGTTGGACCCCACACCGTAGCGGGTTACGGTCGCGATCAACCCACGGTCACCCGCAACGCCCGCATCCACACGGCCACCCAGTACGGCCACAGCGTCGGCTTTAGGGTTGGGATCAGTGCGATTAACGCCACCGGGCGTTGGAACTGGCAGTTCGGCAAAAGTTTCAGGCTGTAGCAGGGGCGTCGTTGGCAGGATCGAAAACTCGTCCGGTGTTCTATCTGTGTTGCGCAGGTTCATCAGGTTGGGCGCCGCGTCACGGTCCCCACAGGCTGACAACGCCACAAGGGCGGCAAGGCTGATTAGGCTGACCCGAAGTTTTCCCATTGGTCCAAGACTTTCCTGCTGCTCGTGACACCGTTTACCGCAAAGAACAGACGCCGTCACGCGGGCTTTTTCGTCTCATCCGAGAAGAACACCAAGCCGAAGGCACCGGCAAAGATAAAGATATCGGCGATGTTAAAGGTAAAAGGGTTCTGAATGCCGCAGCAGGACATGTTGAGAAAGTCCGCGACGGCACCATAGATCACCCGGTCCAGTGCATTAGCCAATGCACCGCCCACAATCATGCCTGCCGATACCCGCGCGATCGGCCGCGGCAGGCGGCGCGCCCAATGGACCAACCACCCCGAGATGCCCAGCGCCAACGCAATCAGCACCCAACGGGTCACGTCACTGTCTTGGGCGAACAACCCAAAGTTAACGCCCCGGTTCCACCCCATGCGGAAATTCAACAACGGTGGGATCACGTCCAGCGCCAACCGGCTCTTGAGGTCCAGCATATGAACCACAACGACCTTGGACATCTGATCGATGACAAAGGCCACGGTGGCCCATATAAGGATCAATCGCATGAGTTAGACCCTAGTGCCGGAAGTGACGCATGCCAGTGAACACCATCGCAAGACCGGCTTCATCGGCGGCGGCGATGACTTCATCGTCGCGCATGGAACCACCCGGTTGGATGACGCTTGTGGCACCGGCGGCGGCGGCCTCTAGCAGGCCATCAGCAAACGGGAAGAACGCATCCGATGCCACAGCCGACCCAATGGTCAGAGGTTGCGGCAATGAAAGTGCTTCAGCCATACGCTCAGCCTTTTTGGCCGCGATAAGCGCGCTGTCTACGCGGCTCATCTGGCCTGCGCCAACACCTACGGTCGCCTTGTCTTTGACGTACACGATTGCATTGGACTTGACGTGTTTGGCGACTTTCCATGCGAACAGCAGGTCAGCTAATTCCGCATCCGAAGGCGCCCTCTTGGTCACGACCTTAAGGTCATCAAGCCCAATGTGGCCCGCATCCTTGTCTTGCACCAACATACCGCCCGCAACCTGACGGTAGCTGCGCAGCGCAGTGCGTGGGTTGGGCAGACCATCCGTGGTCAACAGGCGCAGGTTTTTCTTTTTGCCCAAGATTTCACGCGCATCCGCGTCGGCACCGGGTGCAATGATCACTTCGGTAAAGATGCCGCCAATTAATTCAGCCGTGGCACCGTCCAGTGGCTGGTTCAGCGCGATGATACCGCCAAACGCGGATGTCCGGTCACAATCAAACGCGTTACTGTAGGCCTCGGCCAATGTTGCACCGCGCGCCACGCCACAGGGGTTGGCGTGTTTGATGATCGCGCAGGCGGGGCCATCAGCAGGGTCGAATTCTGCGACCAACTCAAACGCCGCATCGGTATCGTTGATGTTGTTATAGCTCAGCTCTTTGCCCTGATGCTGTTGGGCGGTCGCCACGCCAGTGCGCGCAGACCCATCTACATAGAACGCAGCCTGCTGGTGCGGGTTTTCGCCGTAGCGCAGGCTTTGCGTCAACTCACCGGCGACAACGACGCGGCGGGGCGTTTCCTCGCCGATGGCGCTGGCCATCCAAGTTGAGACGGCAGCATCATAGGCACCTGTGCGGGCATAGGCGATTTGCGCATGCCGCTGGCGGAAGGCAAGGCTGGTTTGACCATCTTGGGCGTCCAGCTCTGCCAAAAGGGCGCTGTAATCCTCAACATCAACAATCGTTGTGACAAAGCCGTGGTTTTTTGCGGCAGCGCGGATCATGGCGGGGCCGCCGATATCAATGTTTTCGATCATTTCGCCGTAGTCAGCGCCGCGCGCTAGAGCGGCCTCAAACGGGTAAAGGTTCACGACCAGCAGGTCGATGGCCCCAATGTCGTGCTCAGCCATGGCTGCCGTATGCTCAGGGTTGTCGCGCAGCGCCAGAAGGCCGCCATGCACCTTGGGGTGCAGCGTCTTGACCCGGCCGTCCATCATTTCAGGAAAGCCTGTCACGTCTGCCACGTCCCGCACCGCGATACCTGCATCCCTGATAGTCTTGGCCGACCCCCCAGTGGACAGCAATTCAACGCCGCGCGCGTGCAATGCACGTGCAAGGTCCAGCAGGCCGGACTTGTCGGAAACGGAGATAAGCGCGCGGCGCAGTGGCACGAGATTGGTCATAGGAGGTGTCCTCTTGGGTCTTTGGTCAGGCGGCCCCGGCGATGATTTGCCCTAGGCTTAGGGCGACACATGTGCGTCTTGCGCCTTGGTCAGGGTCCAGTCAATGGTGGCGGCATACTTCACCAGTCGCTCGGATAAAACGATCTGTTTTGTCGCGCGTGGCTTTAATCGCGCCGGGTCCAGATACACGGAGGGGGCAAGGCTGGCAAATCGACCTTCACCGGGGCGGAAAATCCAGACCTCTGCGTTAGGCAACTGGATCGATACGGCGCGTCCGCCCAAATCCACCTCTGCCTCTGCATCCGGATGCAGATGAAACCGCAGGCTTAGCCCGATGCCCTCAAATCCGGTGGCGTCTATGACACGGTCAAACTGCGCCTTATCCGCCCGAGACAGGGCGCGCAGGCTATCCTCAGCCGTTAGTGTGCGCCCATCTAAACTGAGCGCAAGGCGCCTCAAGTGGGTTAACCCATGGCCGCGCACATATCCATCATGGCTCATGATGAGGGTCGTCATTTTGCGGCTTTCGGATTTTTGGGCAATGACCTTTTGTGGGGTCTGAACCAGCGGTGCGATCGGCCCTTCAGGGCCAATCACCTCAGGCCCGATGCGCGATGAGGAATACTTGTCCAGCGCAATGGTCGAATGGCTCGCTGTGGCGCGGCACGCCCGCGCCCAATGCACACCAAACCCGAAGCCTGCCCCACAATTCACGATCACGCCATGCCCGTCGGAGTTCAATTCAAACGCGAGCGTGCTGGCGTGTGCCGCACCCGAAGCATCACCCACAGGCGGGGCTGCCGCATCTACAATGACAGTCGTGCGGCCGTGGTGCAGCGTGTCGTACCCCATTGCCTGAACCTTAGCCGCAGGTGTGCGGATGTCGGATAGCACCAGCGCTTTGTCCAACTGCCCCGGCGCACCACCACTGCCGCCGTGAAACCGCGCCAACTGGCCATTCACATGCCGCAATGCGCGCAAGGTGGGTGCGATCCGTTGCAGGGCGGCCTCTATCTCAAACACCGGCTCCTTGCCCCCTTCGCTCAGGGCGGATCGAACCCACCCAAGCAACGTAAACACCTCAAGCAGTTCATCTGGATTACGCGATGCAACGCCACCATCCGACGTCACACTGGCCGCGACGGTGCGCGCCAACGCCTGAACAGCGGCCTCACGGATTGACTCATACCCCTCAAGCGTGAGACCCGCATATATCAATCCGGTCAACGCCTCGATCCGAGGCAACCCTTGGGGACCACGCAGCCATTCATGCCGCAAAAACATCGTTTGCCGAGATAGGCTGTGAAACAAGGCCGCCTGCGATTTCGACGGCATATGCATCAGCAGCATTGGCGCGTGCGTGATCAAACGCACCAACCGCCGCCCCGTCACCGAAGGGGTCCAGCCCGGTCCCTTGCCGGTGCCAAACCGCGCGATCCAGTCGAGCGTCCAAGCCTGCGCTGTCTCACGCGCGGCGGTGTCACCAATGGCTGCGATATCCTCAAGCCACTCAAAGCTGTGCAGAGCATTTGCAAAAGCACCAGACGGGGGATCAACAGCCCAAACCGATGCAGATGCAGGGTGCTCGACCAATGCGCCTGCAAACAGCAGGTTGCCCGCCATGATCTGACGCCCCTTGGGATAGGACCCGATGGCCTGAGGCTGTGGGTGGCTCACAAAGGCGCGCGCGCCTCGACCCGGATGCGCGAGCAAAACCCGCAATCTGCGGGCTGCACCCGGTCCGGGCCAACGAAGATATAAGGTGGAAGAAGCCACCATGGCGCGTCTGCTCAGTCTTGTTTTGCAGCAACCCTAGGGGCTGACGCGCAACCTGTCACCTGTCGCGACGCAGCACCGAGATGTAAAAGCCGTCCATGCCGCCCTGCTCTGCCCAAAGATCAGGCAAAAGCCGCAGGCCATGGGGGCTTTGGGCTTGTTCCGGCAGGCCAAGGACTGTGGGATCCAGCGGTAGCGCGCTCCAATCTGCGTGGCGCTTAAGCGCTGCTTTGACTTGGAATTCTCCCTCCACGGGCAGAAGCGAGCACGTGCAATACAACAAACGCCCCTCTGGCGCGACAAAGCCCAGCGCCCGATCAAGCATCTGATATTGCAGCTGGGTCAGCGTCTCAATCTCGGCGGGTTTCCGCAAATGCGGCAGGTCCGGGTGGCGACGAATGGTGCCCGTCGCCGAACAGGGCGCATCGAGAACAACCACATCAAAGGGTGCCTCGGGCTCCCACTCCATCACATCGGCGATGATGACATCCGCAGCCAGACCGGTCCGTGCAAGGTTGTCACGCAGACGTCGCACGCGCCCCTCAGAGATATCAAGCGCGGTCACGTTCGCACCCGCAGCCACCAATTGCATGGTTTTGCCGCCGGGGGCCGCACACAGGTCCAACACCCGCAGCCCCGAAATGTCACCCAATGTGCGCACGGGCGTTGCGGCGGCGGCATCCTGAACCCACCAATCGCCGGTCTCAAACCCCGGAAGGGCGGTGACCTGCGCACTTTCGATGCGGCGGGAACAAGTGGGCAAATCGGTGCCGGGCAACCCCTCTGGCATCGCAGCTTTCATCGTCAGATCCAGCGGCACTTGGGCCAAATGCGCGGCCTCAATCGCTTCAAGCCGGTCACGACCATAGGCCTTGGCGATGGGTTTACGCAGCCACGGCGGCAAGGTTGCACTGGGCAACGCGTCCCACCCAGCGCGGTCCTGTGCCACTTTGCGCAGAACGGCATTCACTAGGCCCGCCTGTTTCGCCGTTTTGGGCACAGCCCCCGCAAGGGACACGGCGCTATCAACCACACCGTGTGGGGCGGCATCGTCGAGCATCAATTCCGCCACAGCCAACCGCAGGATAGCCTGCGTTCGAAGCGCAGGGGCGCGTTTGAGATGTGGACGCAACAACGCGTCAATACGGCTGAGGTGGCGCAACACCAACCCCGCCAATCGACCGGCGCGCGCGGCATCGGCCCCATACATCGACAAGTCGGATTGCGCTTCGGTGAGCATCCGTTTTTCGATAAGAACAGCGTGAAGCAGCCTGAGCGCGCCATTGCGGGCGTCCTGACCTGAGGCGATGGGCGTTACGGACATGGCGCTTTCTCTTGAGTCTGCGGAAGTCACGCGTATATCAAAGGGCATGGCTGATACAACACCCACCCCGCCCGAAGTTGATCCCGATACCCCACGGGAAACAGAAGCTGAGCGTCGCGCCAAGCTGCCCGAAGTCGCGCGCCGCGCACTTGAAGAGGCAGATGCACGTAAAGCCGCACAAGCCGCCGATGAGATGCCCACGGAATTGGGTGGACGCAACGGACCAGAACCCGTGCGCTATGGCGACTGGGAGAAGAAGGGCATCGCGATCGATTTTTGATCGTGCTTAACGCAGCTTCAGGTCGGCGAAATCACCCGCCCCCTGATCCGACGTAAACCGCAACGTATCGCCATTCACCCTGACCTCTTGGCAGTTGTACCCAAGATCATAGGTGCCCCAATAAAGCGATCGGCAAAAGTAATTGCCCTGCCATTGCCAAGCGCCTTTGACGTCACGTCCGAAGCCTCGGCCAAGAATTTCTCCCTGCCCGGTGACATCCAGCTTGATCCCAAAACGCGTCAGCGCCTTGCCATCGATCAATGAGACGAAATCCGTCCGCGAATCTATTTTCTCAAATGCATGCGCCGTCACCGGCAACATCAGCGTGGCCACCCCAAGGGCCGCCAAAACCGTCCAACGTTTAACCATAACATCACTCCTTGGTGATGCAGGTTATACGCGCAATTGTGACATTTGGATTTATTTCAGGCCCAAGACGTCGAGCATGTCATATGCACCGGGGCCTTTGTTCTGCCCCCAAAGGGCGGCCTTCAGTGCCCCACGGGCAAAAACCGAACGGTCGCTGGCGACATGGCGTAGGGTCAAACGCTCTCCCTCGGCGGCGAAAAGGACATCATGCTCTCCTACGATGTCCCCCCCACGGATGGCATGAAAACCGATGGCCCCACGTTCCCGTGCACCGGTAATGCCGTCCCGGCCCCGATCCGCCACATCCGCAAGTGCAACGCCGCGCCCTTCGGCGGCCGCCTCACCCAGCATAAGCGCGGTGCCCGACGGCGCATCAACTTTGTGACGGTGATGACCTTCGATCACCTCAATGTCGTAGTCGGCGTCCAACGCAGCGGCGACCTGTTTCACCACTTGGGTCAACAGGTTAACCCCAAGGCTCATGTTGCCAGCGCGCACAATCGTGGCGTGGCGCGAAGCGGGGCCGAGGGCTGCGATATCCTCATGCGATAAACCCGTGGTCCCGATTACATGCACGGCGCGGGCCTGCGCGGTCAGCTCGGACATCGCGAGGGTCGCGGCAGGCGTGGTAAAATCAATCACGGCTTGCGCGTTGGCGACCACCTCGATGGGATCATCCGTTACCGGAACACCAATATCCGCGCCCCCCAGACACGCGCCCAAGTCGCGGCCCGCCCATTCGTGGCCCGGACGTTCCGTCACGCCCACAAGGCGGCAATCGGGGGACGCTTGCACAACGTCGATGAGCATCCGCCCCATACGACCCGAGCCACCCATCACAACGATACCTGGCGTCTGCGACTGTGATTGGACCATGTTTGTGCCTCCTGAGAATTGAGCCCCGTTGATGCGCAATCCTCAGCCCAAAGGCAACGGGTTGCTTGCGCCCTTGCGCTTGCGGGCCTATCTGAGGCGAAACAACCAAGGGGCGCGCCATGGGCAAGTCGACATTCTCTGACGGGGCCGGACCCTCGCAACGCCAGCTACGTGTCGGCGAATTGATCCGACGCACCATGTCGGAACTGCTGCTGCGCGGTGACCTGCATGACCCCGACCTGAACGCGCTGTCGATCACCGTATCCGAGGTCCGTGTATCCGGCGACCTGCGGATCGCAACGGCCTATGTCCTGCCCTTGGGTGGTGACAACAAGACCGCCGCAATTGAAGCGCTCAAGCGGAACAAGGGTGAAATTCGCCGGGCCGTGTCCAAGGGTCTGACCATCAAACACTCACCCGAGATTCGCTTTTTGATCGATGAGACATTCGACAAAATGGACGAAACCAAACGGCTTTTGGCCAGCGACCACGTGGCCCAAGACCTCAAGCTGGATGCTCCGCAAGACCCCGACACCGAATGATACTGCGCGCGGCTATTGCACTTCTTTGCTTGTTGGCCGCGCCCGCAGTGGCCTGCGAGCAGATCACGCACCGGGATGCGCGCTTTACCGTGTGTGAAGTCGCATCGAATGAGCGGATCGAGTTGTTTCTACGCGATGATGCGGGCGATATACTGGGGGCGTTCTCATCTGTGAAATCCCGTGTTGACGGCACCGTTGTCATGGCGATGAACGCGGGCATGTATCACGATGATCGCCGCCCCGTTGGCCTCTACATAGAGGACGGCGTTCAAGAAGCGCCGATTGTGACCCGCGCCGGGCCGGGTAACTTTGGCCTGCTGCCCAACGGTGTCTTTTGTCTGCGCGAGGGTCGTTCTGATATCATCGAAAGCCGCACATTTGCCGCCAAGCCACCCGCCTGCACCGACGCCACGCAATCGGGGCCAATGCTGGTGATTGACGGCGCATTGCACCCACGGTTTTTGCCCGACAGCACGTCACGCAACATTCGCAACGGGGTGGGGACCTCGGCCGATGGAAAGCGCGTGGTTTTTGCCATCTCGGATGAAGCGGTCACCTTTCACGAATTCGGAACACTTTTCCGCGATACACTAGGCCTTCCGAATGCGTTATATTTCGATGGTCGTATCTCGCGGCTGTATGCTCCGGCGGTGGGGCGCAATGACTTTGGCCTGCCTCTGGGTCCGATCGTCGCCGTGATCGCGGATTGACGCCTCGCCGTGGGCACAGTAGCACGCGGCCTTCATCTTTCAGGACGGATCAGAACACATGGGACGCAAACGCAAGGGTCGCGCAGTGCACGGATGGCTGGTTGTGGACAAGCCTGCGGGCGTGACCTCCACGGCTGTGGTCAACAAGGTCCGCTGGGCGTTGGGCGCCCAAAAGGCGGGTCATGCTGGGACGTTGGACCCTGATGCGACGGGCGTATTAGCCGTGGCCTTAGGTGAGGCGACAAAAACCGTGCCCTACATTACCGATGCACTGAAATGCTACCGGTTTGAGGTGCGTTTGGGCGCGTCCACAACGACGGACGACGCAAGCGGCGACATCATTGAAACGTCCGACGCCCGCCCCACCGACGCTGAAATCGAAGCAGCCCTTGCCGCGTATCGTGGCGATATCATGCAGGTCCCGCCACAGTTTTCCGCAGTTAAGGTCGACGGAGAACGCGCCTATGACATCGCCCGAGAGGGTGAGGTGATGGAACTGGCCGCACGCCCCCTTTGGGTCGATAGTCTTGATCTGATTGAGCGGACTGGCCCCGACACTGTCCTACTTGAGATGGTTTGCGGCAAGGGTGGCTACGTCCGATCAATCGCGCGCGATCTCGGTGCGGATTTGGGCTGCTTGGGGCATGTCGCATGGCTGCGCCGGACATGGTCTGGTCCGTTTGAGACCGAAGCCGCGCTGCCTTTCGACCAAGTCGATGCTTTGGCGCAGACGCCCGAACTGGACACCCATATCCAACCCTTGGAATTGGGCCTTGAGGATTTGCCTATGCTGCCTTGCGCCGCGGACGGCGCAGCCAAGATGCGCAACGGCAACCCAGGAATGGTCTTTTCTTCTGACGTGGACTACGGCGAAGAAGCATGGGCCGCGCTGGATGGCAAAGCCGTTGCCATCGGAACCTATCGGAGCGGTGAATTACACCCCTCCAAGGTGTTTCAGACTTTCCAAAGCTGAAACATTTGGGGTGGCGGACATGCCAATTGCGACACGCCATCCCCAAAAACACCCGAGAATTGTTACAGCCAATCACGGCGATAGGAACGCGCTTACACCTCGCCGTGAGGCGGGTGTCGCGGTGCGCGTTTTATCGGCATCCTAAGCGCAATCGTATCAACGGACCGTGCGTCACACACACATCATACGCACCGCACGGCCCATTATCCTTAGGACTGCACAATGAACCGCTCTTTCTTTCAAATCCTCACCGCAGGTGCGCTTGCGACCATCGCGTTTGACCTGTTTGGCCAAGGTCTTTCGCCCCTTTTCGGCTTTGCGAAGCTTGCCCCCGTCGGCCTTGCCAATGGCACGCTTAACGCGGTTTTTGGCAGTGCACCCAAAGGCGCCGCTGATGCGCTGCATATCATGACGGGACTACTGGCCTATCCACTGGGCTATTTGCTTGTCGCGCGTCCTGTTGCTGAGAAACTCCTGCCAAACCTGCATTGGAGCGGCGTTGCCATAGGCTACGGTATCGGGCTGTGGGTTTTTGCCCTGTACGGCATGGCGCATCTCGTGGCCGGACTAAAACCGTTCCTTGGCTTCACTGGTATCACTTGGGTCGCGCTGTGGGGGCATATCCTGTTCGCGCTCGTCGCTGCATGGGTACTGGAGCGAGAGGCCGAAGAACCCGCCCACGCCTAACCACACCAACACGTGGCCACCCCTTTCCTCGGGGGTGGCCGTTCGTATATGCCACCCGCATGATCACACGCACACATATCAAAGACGACGCCCCCTCTGTGGCGACCTATTCCGATTGTGAAACATACCGCTACGCATTGACCCGCACATGGGACGCCGGCGGCGCGCGGGTGAATTTCCTGATGCTCAACCCCTCCACCGCGACAGAGGTGCAAAACGACCCCACGGTAGAACGCTGCGAACGCCGCGCCCGGGCCTTGGGATTTGGCGCGTTTCGGGTCACAAACATCTTTGCCCTTCGCGCCACGGATCCGCGCGACATGCGGGCCGCCGCTGACCCCATCGGGGCTGGCAATGACACCGCTATTCTAGAAGCAGCGGATTGGGCCAATCAGGTGGTTTGCGCATGGGGCACACATGGCGCGCACATGGGGCGCGGGCTGGCGGTTGAGACCCTACTGCGGCCAACCGGCGTGCCCCTGCTGCACCTTGGCCTTAGCAAAGCGGGGCATCCGAAGCACCCGCTTTACATCAGCTACACAACCCAGCCAGAGCCGTGGCACCCCGCATAATTTCTAATCCTTGGGCGTGGTGCGCGCATACTCAGGCGTGATCGGGATATGTTCAGCATCGTCGCCGGGGGGCAGCTGAAACGGGCCGTTTTCCCAATCGGCCGCCATCCACGCCTCTTTGGCTTCTTCGATTTTGTCCTTTGAGGACGACACGAAATTCCACCAAATGTAGCGCTTTTCATTCATCGTCGCCCCACCCAACACCATCAACCGCGCGCCCTGCGGCCCCGCTTTGGCGGAAATGGAATCACCGGGGCGGAACACCATCATCCGGCCCGCCGGAAATGTATCACCCGCGACCTCAATACTGCCCTCGGTCACATAGATACCGCGATCTTCATGGTTGTCCGGCAGGGGGAATGACGCGCCCGCAGCCAATACAACATCGGCGTAAAACGTCTCAGAATGCATCGTGACGGGGCTGGTTTCGCCATAAGCATCCCCAAGGATCAAGCGCGCGGTCACACCGGTATCCGTGATCACCGGCAACGCCATCTCTTTGTGGTGCTCAAAATCGGGGGCGATGTCCTCTTTGTCCTCTGGCAAAGCGATCCATGTCTGAATTCCAAACAGTTTGTTACGCTTGGCGCGTGTTTCCTCGGATGTGCGCTCCGAGTGGGTGACGCCCCGGCCCGCAGTCATCCAGTTCACCTCACCGGGATAGATCATCTGATGGGTACCAATGCTATCGCGATGCTCGAACTCTCCCTGATACAGATACGTTACGGTCCCGAGGCCAATGTGCGGATGCGGACGCACGTCGATCCCACCATCGGTGATAAATTCAGCAGGTCCCATCTGGTCGAAGAAGATGAACGGCCCGACCATCTGCCGCTTGGGCGATGGCAGCGCCCGACGGACATCAAAACCGCCGATATCGCGTGCGCGGGGGATGATCAGCGTTTCCAACGCGCCGGCGGCGTTTGGGCATTCGGGGCTTTGGGTCGGGTTCCAACTCATCTGTGTCACCTCTTTCTGACTGTGGGGTCATAGGGAATTTGTTAACCATATGATGTAAGGAAGCCGTAGCGCCATCGCCGCCAAAACGCACCACCCGTGCATTTTCGCACAAAGGTCACGGCCTCGGCTTCGCGCAATGGGTTGCATCGGATGTGGAATCGTCCTAACTGCCCTCACTTCTCCAAGGGCCCTGCTGGACGACATCCCGGCTTGTGCCATTCACTCAAACCATAGGAGACCCCGATGTCGATCACAGTTGAAGAAAAAAACCGCCTGATCAAAGAATTCGCAACCAAAGAAGGCGACACCGGTTCGCCCGAAGTGCAGATTGCAATCCTGACCTCGCGGATCACAACGCTCACCGAGCACTTCAAAACACACAAAAAAGACAACCACGGCCGTCGCGGCCTGCTGAAGATGGTTGCTCTGCGCCGTAAGCTTCTTGACTACACACGTGGCAAAGACGAAGCGCGCTACCAAGACATCATCAAGCGTCTCGGCATCCGCCGCTAAGTCGCTTCGATAGCTAAAACAAAACGCTCGCATCTTGGTGCGAGCGTTTTTCGTTGTGCAGAGCCGTTTAAGCGCAGATCGTCAGCTCAAGTACTGCGCAATCTGATCCTTTAACGCCATGCGTTGCTTGCGCAGCATATTCATATGCTCGTCAGAGGTCGGCTCAATATTTGTTTCGGCTCGGTGCACGGCGCGGTTCACCTCGTGATAATCCTCAAACAACTTCGCAAAATGGGCGTCCGACTGTTTGAGCATGCTCATATGATCCGCGCTTTCAGGGAATTCCTCGGCCAGTTCGTGGGGTGTGTTGCTCATGTTTCCTCCGGGATGTTTGCTGCGCCCGGGCCATTCACCGCACGGGCAGCCCCTAGCCTGACGACTCTGCCTCCGATTGCTTTGACTCAAATCAACTTGAACCAATTGGTCGCGCGCACCCAAAACTCACCCGCCAGCAAGACCCTTCCCAAACGACACCAAACACTGTATGCGCGCACCATCTGAGACGTAACGCAGCAGACCCCGGCGTTGTGCAAAAGGATTGGGGTCGGCGGCAATGGGGCCGCCAAGCCACGGGAGACCCGGGAAGGCCCGGGAGTGCTCCCTCATAGGAAACGATGAATGTTCAACGTTGTTAAAAAAGAAATCGAGTGGGGTCATGACACCCTTACTCTGGAAACAGGTAAAGTTGCGCGCCAAGCAGACGGCTGCGTAATCGCCACCTACGGTGAGACGTCCGTCATGGCCGCCGTCACCTTTGCAAAGGCGCAAAAGCCCGGGCAGGACTTCTTCCCCCTGACTGTGCACTACAATGAAAAATACTACGCTGCGGGCAAAATCCCCGGCGGTTTCTTTAAGCGTGAGGCCCGCCCCACCGAGAAAGAAACACTGACCTCGCGTCTGATCGACCGTCCGATCCGCCCACTATTCGTGGACGGCTTCAAAAACGAAGTTCTGGTGATTTGTACCGTTCTGTCCCACGATCTTGAAAACGACCCAGACGTGGTTGCCATGATCGCAGCTTCCGCTGCTTTGACGATCTCTGGCGCGCCATTCATGGGCCCGATCGCTGGTGCACGCGTTGGTTTCGTCGATGGCGAATACGTGCTGAACCCAGCCGTGGATGACATGCAGGACCTGCGCAACAACCACGAGCAGCGTCTCGATCTGGTTGTCGCCGGCACCAAAGACGCCGTGATGATGGTCGAATCCGAAGCCTATGAGCTGTCGGAAGCCGAAATGCTGGGTGCTGTTAAGTTCGGTCACGAACAAATGCAGCCTGTCATCGACCTGATCGTTGATCTGGCCGAAGATGCCGCAAAAGAGCCCTTCAACTTCCAAGCGCCTGACTACGCCGACCTGTTGGCCGCCGTAAAAGCCGCTGGCGAAGAGCAAATGCGCGCCGCATACGCGATCACCGACAAGCAAGAGCGCACCGCCGCTGTTGCCGCTGCAAAAGACGCGATCAAAGCTGCCCTCACCGAAGAGCAGCTGGCTGACGAAAACCTCGGCACTGCACTGAAAAAGCTGGAATCGGCTGTTCTGCGCGGCGACGTGGTCAAAAACGGCAAGCGTATCGATGGGCGTGCCCTTGATACCGTGCGTCCGATCGTTTCCGAGACAGGTATCCTGCCCCGGACACACGGCTCCGCGCTGTTCACACGTGGTGAAACACAAGGTCTGGTTGTGACGACGCTCGGCACCGGCGACGATGAGCAATTCATCGACGCGCTGCACGGCAACTTCAAATCGAACTTCCTGCTGCACTACAACTTCCCTCCCTACTCGGTTGGTGAAGTTGGGCGTTTCGGCCCTCCCGGTCGTCGTGAAATCGGTCACGGTAAACTCGCATGGCGCGCCCTTCAGGCCGTTCTGCCCGCCGCAACCGACTTCCCGTACACCGTACGTCTGGTCTCTGAGATCACCGAATCCAACGGCTCGTCCTCCATGGCGTCCGTATGTGGTGGCTCCTTGGCAATGATGGACGCTGGTGTGCCGCTCAAAGCAGCGGTTGCTGGTGTAGCCATGGGTCTCGTGCTCGAAGAAGACGGTGACTACGCGGTTCTCACCGACATCCTTGGCGATGAGGATCACCTCGGCGACATGGACTTCAAAGTGGCAGGTACCGAAGAAGGTATCACGTCGCTTCAGATGGACATCAAGGTGGCAGGCATCACGCCCGCAATCATGGAAAAAGCTCTGGAGCAAGCCAAAGCAGGCCGTATCCACATCCTCGGCGAAATGGCCAAGGCACTGACCGGCGCGCAGGAATTCTCTGTGCACGCCCCCCGCATCGAAACGATGCAGGTTCCAACCGACAAGATCCGTGAAGTGATCGGCTCGGGTGGTAAAGTCATCCGCGAAATCGTGGAAGTCTCAGGCGCGAAAGTCGACATCAACGACGACGGCATCATCAAGATCGCCTCGCCGAATGCCGAAGCCATCCAAAAAGCCTACGACATGATCCACTCGATCGTCGCAGAACCTGAGGAAGGCAAAGTCTACAAAGGTAAAGTCGTCAAAATCGTCGACTTCGGCGCCTTTGTGAACTTCTTTGGCAAGCGTGACGGCCTTGTGCACGTCAGCCAAATCGAAAACCGTCGCCTGAACCACCCTTCGGACGTCCTCAAAGAGGGCCAAGAAGTTTGGGTCAAGCTGCTCGGCTTTGACGATCGCGGCAAAGTCCGGCTCGCCATGAAAATGGTGAACCAGGAAACTGGCTTAGAAGAAGTAAAAGAAGAAGCCGCAGAGGGCTAAACCCCCCCGCGTTTTTGAATGAAGGCCCCGGTGGAAACGCCGGGGCCTTTTGCGTTTAGCGGGTTTCTAGGACAGGGCGACGCCCCCGGAACCACAGCGTTGCGCCAGCGACAACAACAACACCGACGCCTGCCAGCATCGCGACCTGCCCGCCAAAATCATTGCGCACCATGATCGCGACCAATGCCCAGACCACTGCCGCGCCGTAGGTCAAGCTCGACCGTTTCCACAGAACGATAACCGCAAAGCTGAGCGCGACACACAGGGCAATCAGCCCCCAGACAACATCGCTCAACCCGCCAACGCCCCAGCCCGCACCGGTTAGGCCTAGCGCCACACTGGAGGCCGCCGTTAGCCAACCCGCATACAGACCCAATGGCCCCGCGAGCATCCATGCATCCCGGCGCGGCGCCCGGATCAACGCCCAAAGCGCGCCTATCAGCATTACGTAAATCATAACCGTCGCCCAAACCGGCGAAACCTCTGCGACGGCCAGCCACGGCACACCTGCAATCATGCTGAGGATGAAGCCGGGGCGCGTTGCGTCCCACGTAGGGTCCTCACGGAACCGCCACAGCCCGACAGCGGCCATCACCAACAGCCACAGGTAAATGATACCCCAAAGCGAAAACGCATAACCCGCAGGCAGAACCGGCGGCGTAAACTGCGGAATTGGATAGAGGGTGGGATTGAACCCATCAAACGGCACAAAAACCGGAGAGATGAAGAACGCGAGTGTCAGGCCGAGTACGGCAATTGCTTTGATAGTCATGCTCTACACATAAGGATTTACCCACGGGATACGAGCCGAAATCCCGCGCATTCTAGGCGAATTTGCGCCGGAATCCCTTTGGGTGAAATCCGTCATAGAACTGTTACGCCAACGTATCATTTTCGTCACACGGTATAGTTAACGATGCATTTGCGTAGCCATTTCGGTGCGCAGTTATTCCAGCAGAAGGACGCTGCCATGTCTCCTCGTGACGAGATCATCCACTCTGATGAATTCGGTAATAAAGCCGAAGCCTTCGAAGCCTTTGACGACATTCCAACCAACCCCAACCTGTCCACGACCATCGGCGATGTGATCAACACGCGCTATGGCCGTCGCGACGTGTTGCGCGGGGCGCTCGGTGTGTCTGCGACAACCGCCCTATTCGGGACCTCTGCCCTTGTGGCGCCCACGTCCGCCAATGCCAGCACCGCCGCCGACAGCCGCTACATTTTTGATGAGCTGAAATGGGGCAACGACGAAGCCCACCACATCGCAGAAGGCTATAACGCCGATGTGCTGGTACGCTGGGGCGACCCGATTACTGCGGATGCCCCTGAATTTGACGTGATGAACCAGACAGCCGCAGCGCAGTCTCAGCAGTTTGGCTACAACAACGATTACGTCGGTTTCGCCGAAATCGAGCCCGGCCGCGGTATGTTGTGCGTAAACCACGAATACACCAACGAAGAAGTCATGTTCCCCGGCCTTGGCCGTCAGGACCGGGACGGCTTCAAGGGGATGACCCGTGATCTGGTAGACATCGAAATGGCTGCCCACGGTGGTTCTGTGTTTGAAATCGTCAAATCCGCAGATGGCGCTTGGTCAGTGAACCGCAACAACCCCGCCAACCGTCGGATCACGGCCAACACCCCGATGACCTTTGATGGCCCCGCTGCAGGCAACCCGCGTCTGCGCACCTCTGCCGACCCTGCCGGCATGACCGTCTTGGGCACCATCAACAACTGCGCCGGCGGCATGACGCCATGGGGCACCTACCTAATGGCCGAAGAAAACTTTCACGGCTATTTCTGGTCGGATGTCGTGGACAGCGAAGGCAAGGTCGACATTTCAGCCCAGCCAGAGGCCGGCAGCATGAAACGCTACGGCGTGCCGGGGCGTTGGTACGCATGGGGCCAGTACCATGACCGTTTCAACATCGACAAAGAGCCCAATGAGCCGAACCGCTTTGGCTATATCGTTGAAGTTGACCCCCTGAATCCTGATGCGATGCCCATCAAACACACGGCCTTGGGTCGGTTCCGCCACGAAGGCGCCGAAGCCATTGTCGCGGCAGACGGCAAGTTGGTGATCTATTCGGGCGACGACAACCGGTTTGATTACCAATACAAATGGGTATCGGCTGAGACTGTGACATCCGACAACAGCCACTTTGGGTCCACACTCTTGTCCGAAGGCACGCTGTACGTCGCGCGCTTTAACGCAGATGGCGTGGTTGACTGGCTGCCGTTGGTCCATGGCCAAGGCCCGCTCACAGCGGAAAATGGGTTCGACAGCCAAGCTGACATCGCGATCGACACCCGCATGGCGGCAGACGCGCTGGGGGCCACTCCGATGGACCGCCCCGAGGATGCGCAGCCCGGCCCCAACGGGACCGCGTACCTGATGCTCACCAACAACTCGCGCCGCAAGCCCGAGCAGGTGGATGCCGCCAACCCACGTCCGCAAAGCAACTTTGGCCACATCATCGAGATCAAGGAAGACGGCGAAAACCACTCGGCCACCAAAGGCAAATGGGATATCGTCGTTCTGTGCGGTGACCCGACGATTGCCGATGTTGGCGCACGCTGGAACCCCGAGACAAGCGAAAACGGCTGGTTCTCATCGCCCGACAACTGCGCGTTTGATGACAGCGGACGGCTTTGGATTTCGACAGACCAAGGCTCTGGCTGGGGGCGTACCGGGAAATCGGACGGTCTGTATTCCTTGGAGACCGAGGGCGACCTGCGCGGTCACTCAAAGCTGTTTTTCCGCTGCCCCGTGGGCGGAGAGCTGTGCGGCCCCTACTTTGCTGACAACTCTGAAACCCTGTTCCTCGCGGTGCAGCACCCCGGAACAGACGGCACTAAGGATCTGGCGGGCTTTGAGCGCGACTCGACCTTTGAGGACCCGGCCACACGCTGGCCCGATTTTGAGCCAAACATGCCGCCCCGTCCCTCGGTCGTGGTGGTCACCAAAGCAGGTGGCGGCAAGATCGCGGTCTAGCTGTCCTCAGATAAATCGAGAGGCCCCGGCAAACGCTGGGGCCTTTTGCTATTTGGCCCTTTGGCGCAATGTCGCCACCCGTTCAAATCGGTCGAATTGTGGGGCCATCGTGCACCATTCCCCTTCGGCCAGAACCCAATGCGTATCTCGGTCGGTGGCATGAATAATAATACGGTCTTCGCTCATCGTCATACCGCTGCTTGCAATAATTAGGTTCAAAAAAACCGCGAGGGCTTCTGTCGTTAAACACATACTCAGGTTCCTTTCATTGGGCCCAAGTGTTCTTCCGACGGTGGGCCCGTGATCAAAAACCTCCCGGCAATGAACCTTTCATAGAACGATTAGAAAATCATTAACCAATGCTGCAATGCAGCATTTCTAAAGCGCACTAGGCAACCAACCCGTAATTATCGCCCGTTTCATAGGCGGTTTGATGTCGAGACACGCAGCACAAGGTCTTGCGCGATCTGTCACATCCGTCCGCTCGCCGTGCCTTGGTAAATTCAATCAACCAAAGGACACCAAACCCCATGCCCGCAAATCTAATCGCCCGTTTGACCGAAATCCTTGGCACGAAGCGTGTGTTGACTAGCCCCTCCGCGACGGAACGGTATCGCCAAGGCTTTCGATCCGGCGGGGGAGACGCGCTGGCAGTTTGCCTGCCTCAAACGTTGTTTGAAAAATGGCAGGTCATCGAAGCATGCGTAGACGCCGATACGATCGTCATCATGCAGGCGGCCAACACCGGCTTGACCGAAGGCTCGACCCCGAACGGCACCTATGACCGTGATGTGGTGATTATCAGCACCCTCGCGCTAGACACCATTCACGTCTTGCCCGGCGCGGAACAGGTCGTAGCCCTGCCGGGCGCCACGCTTTTCACACTAGAAAACACGCTCAAGCCGCTGGGCCGTGTGCCACATTCGGAGATCGGATCGTCCTGTCTGGGGGCGTCTGTGATCGGTGGCATTTGCAACAATTCAGGCGGTGCGTTGGTAAAACGCGGCCCTGCCTACACCGAGCTTGCACTTTATGCCCAGCGCACTGCAGATGGCACACTGCATCTGGTGAACAACCTCGGCATCGACCTTGGCGATACGCCCGAAGAAATCCTGAACAACGCAGAGACAGGCAATTGGCGCGATGTGCAGCGCCCCCAAAAGCTGGCCTCGGATCGGGAATATGCCACGCGCGTCCGCGAAGTCGATGCCGACACCCCCGCCCGCTACAACGCCGATCCGCGGCGCCTGCATGAGGCATCTGGATGCGCGGGTAAGATCGCGGTGTTTGCTGTGCGGCTCGACACTTTCCCCACCGCAGACGCCACGCAGGTGTTTTATATTGGTACGAATGAAACCGCGCGCCTGACCAATCTACGCCGCGCCCTCCTGACGGAGATGAGCGACCTGCCCGTGCTCGCGGAATACATGCACAAAGACATCTACGACATCGCCGAAAGCCACGGGCGAGACACATTCCGCATGATCGAGTGGCTGGGCACCGACCGCCTGCCACAATTGTTCGCGATGAAGGGGCGAGTGGATGCAATCGGCAATCGGCTACCGTTTGTGCCAAACAACGTCAGCGATTGGTTGATGCAATTCGCCTTTGCGCTGTTCCCGTCGCACCTGCCTAAGTTCATGCGCGATATGCGCCAGAAGTATGATCACTACCTGATCCTCAAGGTCGAAGGACCCGGCATTGCAGAGGCTGAGGCCATCCTAGAGCGGGTGTTTGCACAGGAAGGTACCTATCGCAAATGCACCGAAGCAGAGGGCAAAAAGGCGCTGCTGCACCGGTTCGCCGCAGCAGGCGCCGCGGCCCGCTATGCCGCAGTACATCCCGGCCCGGTAGAGGATATCCTTGCACTGGATATTGCCCTGCGTCGGAATGACGAGACGTGGTTTGAAGAACTGCCCGAAGAGATAAACCAACATCTGAGCCACAGGCTCTATTACGGGCATTTCCTTTGCCACGTGTTCCATCAAGACTACGTCGTCAAAGCGCACGGCGACCCCAAAACGATCAAGGCTGCGATGCTGGAATTGCTGTCAGAGCGTGGCGCAAAATACCCTGCGGAACACAACGTCGGACACCTGTATGAAGCGGAGCCCGCGTTGAAAGAGCATTATGAAATCTTGGACCCCACCAATACGTTCAACCCCGGCATTGGCAAAACGTCCAAAACCAAGCAGCCCATTGCGGCGGAATAGCGTCAGGACAGCGGGCTGAGCCAGCCGATCACAAGCGAAACAGTCACGATGGATACAGCCGTTGTGACCAAAATCGCCGCTGATACCCGGGCCGGTGCCACGTTGTAATACTGCGCCAACATATAAACGTTGCCCGCAACCGGCAGCGCAGAGGCGGAGATCATCACAACGGCGGCAAAGGGTTCGACCGGGAACAACACAAGGGCGGCCAATGCGACGGACAGTGGGTGCAGCACTAGTTTGCAAAAGCTCAGCCAAGCCGCGACCTCAATGCGTTCTGCCGACTTGCCCGCCAGTGATGCACCGATGGCAAATAACGCGCCGGGTGTGGCAGCCGCTCCCAACAAGGACAGGAATTCATTCACCGGGGCATAAAGCTCTCGGCCCGAATAGGACCACATCAACCCCAACACGATTGATACAATCATTGGGTTCTTCAAAAGCCCAAGGCCCACGGTTTTGAACACACCCAGCGACATGCGGCCATCGCGCGACCCAGTGATCAAGATCACGATCAACGAAGAAAACACGATCAGATCAGTGGCCAACACCATCAACATCGGGCCTGCTGCGGCCTCGCCCAAGAGCAGAACAAGCATGGGGATGCCGAGGAAACCGACATTCCCAATGATCGCCACCTGCGCCTCAATCGCAGCCTCGGCTACGGATAACCCCCGCCAAAACGCAACTGCCGTGGCCAACAGGTAAACGACGCCACACCCCCACAGGTACGCACCTACAAACCCAGGATCAAAGATATCCGACAGCGACAGGTTGGCCGCAAAGTTGAACAGCATCGCGGACAACGCAAAGAAAAACACAAATTTCGTCAGGTATGCTGTCGCCTCAGGCGTGAAAAAGCCCCGCCGCCCTGCAAGGTAGCCAAGGCCGATAATCCCAAAAAAGGGGAGCGTTTTGAGGAATATGTCCAACATTAACCGAGAGCTATCCCAGTGTGCGGGGGGCGTCTAGGCTTGCTGATTGCAAAAGCGATTGTGTGAGAGCGCACATCCCTTTGCGCGGAAAAGTGAACCATTGAGTTCACTTTCGTATTGCTAAACGGATCGGTTCAGCTTACTTCTCAATTACGAACTGAACAGTTCAGTATTTATCTCATGCTCGGTACCACAAACCGACGATTGCACGCGAAAGGTCATTCATATGAAACTCCTCCCCCTCCTGATTGCTCTCTC
>NZ_CEZFMW010000054.1:0-13586 GCF_982993085.1 Thalassobacter sp.
ACTTTGGCGCCCTCGGCGGACCACGCCTCACCGGTGAAATCCTTGTCCATCCCGGCCATAATTTTCATCAGGGTGGATTTACCTGCGCCGTTCACGCCGACAACGCCAATCTTCACGCCGGGCAAAAAGCTCAGGCGGATATTCTCAAAGCACTTCTTGCCACCAGGATAGGTCTTGGACAC
The DNA here is from genome assembly GCF_982993085.1 of Thalassobacter sp. NCBI lineage: Bacteria > Pseudomonadati > Pseudomonadota > Alphaproteobacteria > Rhodobacterales > Roseobacteraceae > Thalassobacter > Thalassobacter sp. The sequence continues at coordinate 183 of NZ_CEZFMW010000054.1, forward strand.
GCCGTCCATGTGGTAGACATATTGATAAGCCGCCATTGGGGTCCTCCAAACGTTTGAAAGGGATGTAGCTGGGGCGCGCCCAGAGGGCAACAGTCGCCGCATGCGCCTTTGCCATTGCATGCGCCCCCCGGTCCGGGGCAAAAGATGCACAGCGGTCCCTTAGCTCAACTGGATAGAGCAGCTGACTTCTAATCAGCAGGTTTGGGGTTCGAGTCCTCAAGGGATCGCCACATTACACAACACACGCGGCGCCTTGCGGTCGTTTATCGGCGGCAGACCGCGCGCCATAAGCGGTGCGCCGCGCAGGATTATTCCCTTGGGCGTAGCTCTTGCAACGCAACAGCTGCCGGGCGACGACATCCCGAGACAGGGGTGTTTTCCAACGAGGGACGGACGATGGATACAACCAAACGCCCCACGCTCAAGACCATTGCCGGGATCACGGGACTGGCTGTGCCAACCGTCTCTAGGGCACTCAAAGGGGCGCGGGATATCAGTCAGGCGACCAAGGATCGGGTGCGCCAAGTGGCCGACGAAATCGGTTATGTGCCCAATCATGCGGGCATTCGCCTGCGCACGGGGCGCAGCCAAGTCGTCACGATGCTGATGTCCACGGAACCTGAGTTGATGACCCAAACCGCGTTATTTGTGCGGGCGGCCGCCGCGGGCTTGAAGGCTTCAAACTATGCCCTGTCCATTGCGCCCAGCCTGCCCGGCGGCGACCCGTTGGAACAGCTGAAATACGTCGTGTCCACGCAGATGGCAGACGCGTTGATCCTTGATCGTGTGACCCTTGATGACCCGCGCGTGCGGCACCTGTTGGACATTGGCCACCCCTTCGTGACGCATGGGCGCAGCCGCTGGGCCACGAACCACGCCTTTTTCGACGTAGATCACGCCCAATTGGGGGCCGAGGCCGTTGCCCTGCTGGTGTCGAAAGGCCGTCAATCAATCCGCTTGGTGGCCCCTCACGGTGACCACTTTGCAGCGGGCAACCTGCTTGAGGGCGCGCGCCTTGCCGCTGACACCCATAGCGTCGAGCTAGAGGTCATCTCTGGCTTTGATGCAGATAGCCCCGGCGGGCACATACGCGCCTTTTCCCAAGAGATCGCGGTGGGCGGCGGCGTAGGGGACGGTTGGATATTTTCGTCTGCGGCGTCCTGTCTGGCTGCACTCAGCGGGTTCGCCGCCGCAGGCATCAAGCCGGGGTCCGATTTCGACGTGGTCGTCCACGATGCGCTGCCCTTTATGGGTTGGGCGCAACCGATGGTGCACATGGTTCCCAGCCGGGCCGAGGCGGCGGGCGCATTCTTGGCCCGCGCGGCGATCGCTCGGATCACGGACCCAACTGCTGCCCCGTTGCAACACATCGACCGTTTGCCCAAACTTGATGACCGTTTCACACAAACGTGAGCCACCCATTCCGATCCAGATGGCTAAAATCACACCCATGTGTGGTGGGGTGCGTGATCGGAGAGACAGATGGACCGCAGAACATTTTTGATGTCAACCGCAGGACTTGGTGGAGCACTCGCCACCGGGTCGGCGGCTGCGTATGAACCCGCCGCAAATCTGCGGCCGACGCTGGTGCAGGTGCGCGCGGATTTCACCCCCGGCAGCATCGTTGTCGTGCCCAAGGCACACTACCTCTACTGGATCCAAGAGGGCGGTACCGCCATGCGCTACGGCGTGGGGGTTGGGCGCGCGGGGCTCGAATTTCAGGGCGACGCCGTGATCGCGCGCAAAGCGAAATGGCCCAACTGGCGCCCCACAGATGAGATGATTGCCCGCGAGCCCCAAACCTATGCGCGCTTTGCCGAGGGCGTGCCGGGCGGGCCCGAAAACCCACTCGGGTCCCGCGCGCTTTATCTATATCAGGGCGGGGTCGACACGTATTACCGCATACATGGCACGACGCAGCCGCGTTCCATCGGGCGGTCGGTTTCCAACGGCTGCATTCGGATGATCAACGCACATGTTGAGGACCTGTATGACCGGGTGCCGGTGGGCACCCGTGTTACGGTCCTCTAGCCGGGGGCTACTTACCCTTGCCCTTGAACGGGGCCATGCCTGCCCGTGCCAGCTCATCTGCGCGCTCGTTTTCGGGGTGGCCCGCGTGGCCTTTGACCCATTCCCACGTTACGTCATGACGGGCCTGGGCGGTGTCCAAACGCTGCCACAGGTCTACGTTTTTGACGGGCTTTTTGGTCGATGTCTTCCAGCCGTTCTTTTTCCAGCCAAACAGCCACGCGGTGATCCCGCCCTTTACATAGGCGCTGTCGGTCACCACCGTGATCACGCTTGGACGTTCTAGGGCCTCTAGGGCGTTGATCGCGGCCAAAAGCTCCATGCGGTTGTTTGTGGTATCGGCCTCACCGCCCTGCAACGACCGCTCTTTGACGACCTCAGTACCATCTTTTGCCTGCAACAACGCACCCCAACCACCCGGCCCGGGGTTTCCGCTGCACGCGCCATCGGTATAGGCATAAAGCTTATTCATGGATGGCCACCATCATCGCAACGGGGTCAATTGTTCCGGCAAAGCCGCGTTCTCGTCCGGTTTCTTGCCAGATCACTTTCATGCCCACGTCTCCCAAGGCTTTGTGCAGTTCCTCAACCGTGTGAAAGCCATAAAGCCGACCCATCGCGTCGCGGAAATCCTCTGTGCCCAGCTTCATGCTTATATACAAGCGGCCATCGGGGCGCAGGGCGCGGACAGCGCGGGCCAGCACATCGGGAAATTCCGCGCGGGACGCATGAAGCAGCGAAAAGGACGCCCAAATCCCGTCATAGGCGGCATAATCCTCCAGTTCCGAAAAACAGCCCAAACGTGCACTGATGCCCCGCTCGGTTGCGGCGGTGACAAAAGCAACAGATGCATCCAGCCCCGAAACCTCAAATCCTTGGCTGAGAAACGCGGCCCCATGCATCCCCGGCCCACAGCCCAAATCAAGGATGTGCGCCCCATGCGGCAGACCCTCAACAAAGGCCGCCATTGAGCGGATTTCACTGTCAGGCAGCTCAAGCGCGGTATATTCCGCCGCGCGCGCGTTGTAGCAGGCGATGGTTTCAGGGTCGCTCATTGAAACACCCCAACGCTTAGGCAGATCACGACAATTGCGGTCAAAAGAACGCGCAGGTGCATCCACCACGGGGGCGCTAATTCTTGTTTCCAGAACAACCAATCAATCCCCAGCAGCCCGATGAACCCCGCCATCAAGGCCATGCCGGCACTGACAGGGCCGCCGCCTGTCATGAAAAAGGCCCACAGCGCAGGCAGCACCGAGAGGGCGTAACCCGTTGTGGCCACGGGACCGGTGGTTTTGGTGGCAAAGCCCCACAACACGCCGGACATGAACGACAAAATGACTGAGCCATAGAACAACTGCACATACGGCCCCACAAATCGTGGCCCCAAGGCGTGCGCGCCCCACAGTTGCAGATCGGTATTCAACGTGGTCATCGCCCCCCACACAAAAGGGATCAGCCCGGCAAGGCCGAGCAGCAGGGCACTTCGGGGTATCTGGGTCATGCGCGCTCCGTCGCGAGGCGGGCGGCGAGCAGGGCAAACACCCCCGCAAACCCGCGGTTCAGCCAGCGCATCACCCGCGCGCTTGACAGCAGCCACACCCGTGCCGCCGCTGCGAACACGCCATATGCGACAAAAACCGCGAATGTCATCGCCATGAAAATCGTGCCCAGGCCCACCATTTCCGCCGTGGCGGTTGCGGGGTTCCCGCTTAGGAAGGGGGGCAAAAGCGCAAGGAAAAATATGGATAGTTTCGGGTTGAGGATGTTGATCAACGCGCCACGCTGGGCGATCCGAAATCCTGGCTCAGCGGTGCGCGTAGCCGATACTGCCAGCGCGCCGTCACTGCGCAGCGCGCCCCACGCAAGCCACAGCAAATACGCAACGCCTGCGAATTTGACGATGTTGAACAACACGGCCGAAGTGTGCAGCACCGCTGCCACGCCCAGCGTCGCCGCCAACAGGTGCGGCACGATCCCAACGGTGCACCCCAACGCGGCCCAAATCGCCGCGCGCCGCCCCTGACCCAAGCCAAGAGCCAGAGTGTAAATCACCCCAGTTCCGGGGGCGACAACAACCACCAAAGCGGTGACAAGGAATTGGACTGAGATCATGGCGTCCTCGTATTAACCCTAGTTTATGGCCATTGCCCGGTTGCGAAAAGCCTCTTTTGGAACCGATTTAGGGCCGCGTTGTCCCCGTGCTGAGAAAACCTGCGACCGCATAAATCGCGCCTAGCAGCCGGATACATGAGGGCACGCGCCCAAGGGTGCGGGACCGTGGCTAGGCCGGTTCGCGTAGCACGCGTGGGACTTTGAACTCGACGTTCTCAACGGCGGTTTCAACCATTTCAACAGTCACGTCATAGCGGTCCTTAAAGGCGTCCACGACCTCATTGATCAAAACCTCAGGCGCGGATGCACCCGCCGTGATCCCCATAGAGGTGATCCCTTCCAACGCGCGCCAATCAATGTCGGTCGCGCGCTGCACCAGCTGCGCGTATTTACAGCCAGCGCGGGCGCCAACCTCGACCAAGCGCTTGGAGTTGCTTGAGTTCGGCGCGCCGACCACCAGCATCGCATCCGCCAAAGGCGCCATCGCCTTTACCGCTTCTTGGCGGTTGGTGGTCGCGTAACAGATGTCTTCCTTGTGGGGGCCAACGATGGCTGGGAACCGCGCGTTCAGGGCGGCGACGACCTCGGCGGTGTCATCCACACTCAGCGTTGTTTGCGTGATATACGCCAGCTTTTCGGGATCGCGCACGTCCAGCCCGGCAACGTCGTCGGGCGTTTCGACTAACAGAACCTCACCATCGGGCAATTGCCCCATCGTGCCGACCGTTTCGGGGTGACCGGCGTGGCCAATCATCACCATCTGAAGCCCGGCATCCGCGTGGCGCGCGGCCTCAATATGAACCTTGCTGACCAGCGGGCAGGTGGCATCCACATAAACCATTTCGCGGGCCTGTGCCGCGGCAGGCACGGATTTTGGCACCCCATGGGCTGAAAAAATCACCGGACGGTCGTCGGGGCATTGGTCCAATTCCTCAACAAAAACGGCGCCCTTCGCCTTTAGGTCATCGACCACGTATTTGTTGTGCACGATCTCATGACGGACATAGACCGGCGCGCCCCATTTCGCCAAAGCCATCTCAACAATCTTGATCGCGCGGTCGACACCGGCGCAAAATCCGCGCGGCGCGGCCATATAAAGCGTAAGAGGGGGCTTGGTCATGTGGGGTCTCCTTCTTCCAAAGGGGTAAACCGCCCCTCGCGCGGGGTCAAACACTAGCCGCCAACTGCGCCAACGAAAAAGACCCGCCACTAAGGGCGGGTCCTTCGCAAGCATGAGGTATGATTTAGGCGCTCTGGCGACGCCGCGCCATATAGCCAAGTCCGCCCAGCCCCAACAGAACCAAGGGCAGGCTCGCGGGCAGCGGTACGGCGGCCAGCGTGATGTTGATGTCGCCACCATAGCTGGGCTGACAATTGCCGGTACAGGCCAGATCGGTAAAGTTGATCCATGTCGATAGACCAAACAGGTCCCAATTCTTGTCGTTGGCTCCCACCCCGACCTGAACCGCCTTGGTCATATCCATTTCCGTCAGCTTAAAGCTCGCCAAACTGCCCGCGCCCAAATAGGTTAGCGTGCTGTCGATGGCTGTGCTGATGGAATAAAACGTCCACGCACTGGTATCGATGCTTTGACCTGCGGGAACGGACGGCAGCTTGATGCTTGCGGGGGTGCCGGTGGCTTCCATGAACAGGCTTAGCGCGTATTCATCGCCGCCTGCGTTTTTGACATTGCCCGTCAGCGTCGCGGTCCCGTCGTTAAACTGTGTGAACACGCCGTTGCCGGGCATCGCGTTCTCAAACAGGAAATGGTTGTTTTTCGGCCCGCTAGAGCCCGCTGGATTGTGCCCACCTGCAAAATACACCGAATGTTCGGGCGTCCCCTGCGCGCCAACGCCATGGCTAAAAGCCTTGTATTGCTGCGTAATTGTGGCCGCATGGGCGGCGCCTGCAATGCACGTCGCGGCCAACATGGCCGCCGCAAACCGGATTGCTTTCATGACTGTCCCCTGAATAAATAGATACTTAAATTCTCTTTAGTATAGATTTAATATCTATCGTATTATTAACACATTTGCAATCCATCCTAAAAATTCGATCTAAATCGATTAAAATTCTTAAAAATGGCTGGTTTAGGGGCGAATTGCCAATCGGCCGGATGTCAAAGAGAGATCAATGTCCCCCGCGCATCCTCACTTTCGCCACCGTGTCGGCACAATCGCAAGCGCCCCAATTGAGCTGGCGATGGCATTAAACCCAGGCTGGCGAAAACCGACGCCGAACATGATCTGCACAAAGTAAAAGCACAGCGCCCCGCCCACACAAATAATGATCGAAGGGATGATACCGTTGGCCGTAAAACCCGTCCGCTCACTCGCGTAGCCGATGATGCCCGCAATGATGATGGTGCCGATCATAGTGGGAAACATCAGACTAATCCCCCAGTCGCGCGCCGGGTGTTAGGCCTGCGCCGTTAACCCAAGATGCCGCATCCATTCGGCCCTTGCCCGCAGGCTGGACCTCTAGCAATTCAATCGCCCCGGTGCCGCAGGCCACGGTTGGCCCTTGCAGCAGTGTGCCGGGTTCGGCCGTACCTGCATCATCCAAATCTACCGCGCGTGCCCGCAACAGCTTAAGCCGCGTTTCACCCCGCATCACGAAGGCACCGGGAAACGGCGACAACCCATTGATATGGCGTGCAACCTCCGTCGCGAGCCGGTCCCAGTTCACTGCGGCCTCAGCTTTGTCGATCTTATGTGCATAGGTCACGCCGGCGTCGGGCTGCGCCTGCGGTTCCAGCTGTGGCAGTCGCGCCAAGGCCTCGATGATCAGCCGCGCGCCCATCGCGCTAAGCCGGTCGTGCAGCGCGCCGGTGGTCTCGGTGTCACCAATGTCTAGCGCCTCGCGCAGCAGAACCGGCCCGGTGTCCAGACCGGCCTCCATCTGCATGATACAAACGCCGGTCTGCGCATCGCCTGCCATGATGCTGCGATGGATCGGCGCCGCCCCCCGCCACCGCGGCAAAAGCGAGGCATGGATGTTCAAGCATCCGCGTGCAGGGGCATCCAAAACGGCTTGTGGCAGGATCAAACCATAGGCCACCACGACCGCAACATCCGCGTTCAACGCCGCGAATGCCGCCTGTTCCTCGCTTGATTTCAACGACGTAGGGTGGCGGACCTCAATGCCCAATGCTTCTGCCCGCGCCTGTACTGGCGATGGTCGCAGCTTTTTGCCACGGCCCGCAGGGCGCGGCGGCTGGGAATAGGCACATACGACTTCATGCTTCGACGCCAAAGCCTCAAGCACCGGAACCGAAAACTCCGGCGTGCCCATAAACACGACCCTCATTTGCGGGCCTTCTTGATCAGCATGTCACGCTTTAATTTGGACAGATGGTCGAAGTACATCTTGCCGTTCAAGTGGTCGATTTGGTGCTGCACGCTGGTCGCCCAAAGCCCGACAAAGTCTTGCTCCTTGCGTGCACCCGTTTCGTCCAAAAAGGCGACGGTCACGGCGCGGGGCCGCGTGATCCAAGCAAACGCACCGGGCAAGTTGGGTGAGGCTTCTTGGTGATCGTTGGTCTTGATGCTGGCGTGCAGAACCTCGGGGTTGGCCATGCGGATTGGCGCAGTTTGATCGCCCGCATCCACCACCGCCAGCCGCAACGAAATGCCCAGTTGCGGTGCCGCAAGGCCCACGCCGGGCATCGCATACATCGCCTCAAGCATTTCGTCCCAAATCGCGCGCGTCTCGTCGGTTACGGCCTCAACAGGGGCTGCAGGCGTGCGCAAAACCTTCGCAGGCCAAGGGACAAAAGGGCGATGCACCATGGGGTAGTCTCCAAATAGTCCAGTACGATCAGCCGCCCCTTGGGGTCGCAATTCACGCGCCTAAGGCCGCGCCATTTCCCGCTTCAGCTTTTGCATCTTGCGGGTGATCATCTGACGCTTAAGCGGCTTGAGATAGTCGATAAACAGCTTGCCGTCCAAATGGTCGATCTCATGCTGAACGCAGGTCGCCCAGAGCCCGGTAAACACCTCGCTCTTGGCGGAGCCATCCACGTCCATCCAAGCGACTTCCACCTCGGCAGGGCGCGTCACATCCGCATATTGATCCGGGATCGAAAGACAGCCTTCTTCATAAACGCTGGTTTCATCGGACGCGGCAATCACACGTGGGTTCAGCATCGCCAAAGGCCGGGGCGCCTCGCCCTCTTCCTTTACACAATCCATCACGATCAGCCGCTGGCCAATCCCGATCTGCGGCGCGGCCAATCCAATGCCCGGCGCATGATACATCGTCTCTAGCATGTCCTCGGCCAACGCGCGCAGGTCATCGCCAGAATCCTCAACAGCCTCAGCAATCGCCTTCAATCGCGGGTCCGGATGGATAAGAATAGTCCGTTTTGTCATACCCATCACGTAATCCAGACGCCCGCAAATCGCAATGCGCCGGTCCCTCCTTTGTTCCCAAAATACTCCCGCCGGAGGCGTCCCAGCGCCGCACCCCTTGCGTCCGCCCCGCATTTCTCTAGCTTCCCCGCCAAAGGAGACCAGCCCATGACCGCCCATTCCGATCTCGATCCAAGGTTCGACCCCATCATCAATCGCGTGGGCACCAGCTGTTCCAAATGGGATGCGATGGAAGGCCTCTATGGCGTCTCACCGCAGGACGGGCTGGCGATGTGGGTTGCCGATATGGATTTCAAACCGCCCGCATGCGTTGCTGATGCGCTGGCCGCGATGCACGACCACGGCGTCTACGGCTACTACGGCGATCAAACCGCCTACAAAGAGGCGATCTGCTGGTGGATGCAAACCCGCCATAACTGGCACGTTGATCCGGCCTCGATCTTTACGACCCACGGCCTCGTGAACGGCACGGGCCTATGCGTTGATGCCTTCACCAAACCCGGCGATGGCGTTGTTTTGATGACCCCGGTTTACCACGCCTTCGCTCGCGTGATTGAGGCCGCAGGCCGCCGCGTTGTCGAATGCGAACTGGCCAACACCGACGGGTACTATTCCCTCGATATCGCCGCATGGGACGCCCAACTCGACGGGTCCGAAACGATGCTCGTCTTCTGTTCGCCCCACAATCCCAATGGTCGCGTCTGGTCCCGGGCTGAGCTGCAAGAGGTCGCTGATTTCGCCAAGCGTCACGACCTGATCCTCGTGTCCGACGAAATCCACCACGACCTGATCTACCCCGGTTTCACTCACACGCCGATGTCCGCGCTGGATGGGATTTCGGATCGGTTGGTGATGATGACCGCCAGCACCAAGACCTTTAACATCGCGGGGGCCCACATCGGCAATGTCATCATCGCGGATGAAGGGCTGCGCGCACGGTTCGCAAAGCGGATGGGGGCGTTGGGCCTGTCGCCAAATTCCTTCGGGATCGTGATGGCGCAAGCGGCTTACAGTCCCGCAGGGGCGGCTTGGGTGGACGATCTGATGGTCTATCTTGATGGCAATCGCCAGATTTTCGATGCCGGGATCAACGCGATCCCGGGCCTTAAATCCTCCCGGCTGGAGGCGACTTACCTGTCATGGGTCGATTTTGCGGACACGGGCATGGACCGCGATGAATTCACCCGCCGCGTGCAACAAGACGCAAAAATCGCGGCCAACCATGGGCCCACGTTCGGCAAGGGTGGCGATAGCTTCTTGCGGTTCAACATCGCCACGTCCCGCGCGGTGATCGAAGATGCAGTAGAGCGGATGCAAAAGGCCTTTTCCGACCTTCAGTAGCCTCAGCGCGCGTTAAGGGTGTTCACCAGCGTCGTAAGCTGCGTGAACACCTCGTTAAGCTGCACCCGCAAATCATTAACCCACGCGACATACATCGTTAGGGCTGGGGCCGCGTCTGGTACCGCTTGGGCCAATGACCCGGCGGTCACATAGGCAATAGCCGCAATCACGACAGCGGCCATAACAAAGCCAAAGCCCAAACGCCGTCCGGCGCGCTCAGGTGGTGCGGGCCGCCGCGTTTCGACGACGGCTGCAATGTCTTGCTCACGGGCGACGTCATCGGGGCTAAGGGTAGAGTTAATCTCTTCGATGTCCGGCAATAAATCGCGCCGCTGGGCGGTCGTGTCAGCTTCCGCTTCGGCGGGCTTGCCCGGGGCAATTGTGGGTGACTGCGGGGCCGGGGCCAAATCCTGTGCCAAATCATCTGCCAGCTCAGGTGTCGCTTCTGGGGCCAACTCAACCTCGGCCGTCTTATTTTTGGCGGTGGCGTCCTCAGGCTCGGGGCGGGTCAGTTCGGCGATCTGCGCACGCGCTTGACGGCCCCGCTCGGCGGTATCGGCGGGCATGTCCAGCGGCATTTCTTCTTGGGTCTCAAGCGCCTCTGCGGCGCGCATCCGTGCTTCGCGGGCGGCCTCTTGGCGAATGATCTCAAGCGCACCGGCAGATGTGCCCTGACGACGTGGTTGCGGCGGCTCGGTCGGGGCGGGAATGGGCGTGGGCACGTCCTCGGGCGCTGTAGCCGACGGCATCCGCGCGGCCGCAGGGGCCTGATCCGCGTCATGTTTTCCGGGCTGAAACCACGTGGTCACGCAGTTCGAACATTGCACGTCTCTGCCGTCCGCCGGGATCATGGCAGCGTCTACTTCGTACTGCGCCCCACAATTCGGGCAGATCAAACGCATGTGCCGCTGCTCTCCAGGCGAAATGTCCTTGAACCTTATGTCTATCAACGCCTTGCCGCTTTTCCAAGCACCTTGTCCACAGGTCCGTTCATCACCCATTATTCAAGAACGGGGCCAAACGCAGTCCTGCGCAGGACAGGTGCATTGCACCGCTCGCGACCCTAGGGCAGAAAGACCCCAACACGGGCGGGAGCATATCGTGATTGAGTTGCACAAGGCGGGCTATTCCTACGGTCAGGACGCGATCTTGCGGGACGTGTCGTTGCAGCTTGCGCCGGGGTCTTTCCACTTTTTGACGGGGCCAAGCGGGGCAGGAAAATCAACCCTGCTCAAGCTGTGCTACGGCGATCTTTTGGCCAATACGGGCACGGTCAAACTGCTGGGCCAAGACGCCCGAGATCTAAGCCGCGATGCGCTTGCCAAAGTCCGTCAGCGCATTGGCGTGGTGCACCAAGATTGCCAGTTTTTGGATCATCTCAGCATCACCCAAAACGTGGCGTTGCCGCTTTCGGTCTCTGGCCGCGATGTTGAGGCTGAGGCCGAGAACCTTGCGCAACTCTTGGCGTGGGTCGGGCTCAGCCCGCGCGCCCATGCCCTGCCACCCGAACTTTCGGGGGGCGAACGGCAGCGCGCAGCCTTGGCGCGCGCAATCATCATGGGGCCGGATGTGATCTTGGCGGATGAGCCGACAGGCAACGTCGATTGGGAGATGTCTCAGCGCCTGCTGTCGCTTTTGCTAGAGCTAAACAAGATGGGCAAAACGGTCCTGATCGCGACCCACGATCTGGGTCTGATCCGTGCGGCCAAGGCGCAGGTTTCGGCCCGTGTGTTACGGCTTACGGATGGGTCGGTTCAACTGGCGGGGGCGGACCTTTGAAATACATCTGGGCCTTTTTGTCCGGCGCACCTGATGCGGACCGCGTTGTGCCGCCCACGGGATTTACCGTTTGGTTGACGGTATTTAGCGCAGCTGCAATGGCGTTTTTGGCGGTGTTCGCCTTGGCCTTGTCGCTTGCGACGGAACGGATGAGCGTGCGCTGGGGCCAAGAGTTGGCGCGTACTTCAACGGTGCGCATTTCCGCCCCCGCCGCGCAGGAGACGCTGCAAACCGCCGCCGCCCTGAACGTGTTGCAAACAACACCCGGTGTCGCAAGTGCCCGCGCCCTCAGCGATGCCGAGCAAGAGGCGCTTTTGGCCCCGTGGTTCGGTGCGGATCTGCCGCTTGATGCTCTGCCGATTCCGCGCCTGATTGAGGTGGTTGAGGCTGGCGCCGGCTACGATGCCGAAGGCTTGCGCGCGCGCCTGGCGGCAGAGGCACCGGGCGCGATCTTGGATGACCATACCCGCTGGCGCCGCCCCCTGATCGAGGCGGCCAACCGGTTGCGCACAATCGGCTGGGTTTCACTGCTTTTGATCATGTCGAGCATGGCTGCGATGATCACGCTTGCGGCCCAATCGGCGCTGTCGGCGAATTCGGGTGTGATCCGCACGCTGCGCTTGGTCGGCGCGCGCGACAGCTATATCGCGCGGGCTTTTGTGCATCGGTTCACGATGCGCGCGGCATTGGGTGCGGGCCTCGGGACCGTGTTGGCCATGGGGGCTGTCGCGGCATTGCCAAAGGCGGACATGGCGGGCGGATTTCTGACCGGGCTTGGATTTTCGGGTGCAAGCTGGCTGTTGCCGCTGTTGATTCCGCCGCTTGCAGGGGCTGTGGGCTTTGCCGCCACCCGTGCCGCCGCCTTGCGCGCCCTGCGCAAAATGCCATAAGGGACGCCATGCAATTCCTTCGCTCTCTCTTGTTCAATATCCAAATGTATCTGGCGATGCCGGTCATTGGGATCCTGTTTCTGCCTTGGGCGTTGGTGTCACGCCGAGGGGCGCACGCGGGCTGTCACGCCTATGCGGGCTACGTGATTTGGTCGGCGCGCTGGATGGTTGGTCTGCGGTGCGAGGTGCGCGGCACCCCACCCACCCAAGGCCCCGTTATCGTGGCCGCCAAGCACCAAAGCTTTCTCGATATTCTTATGATCTATCACGCCATTCCGCGCGGTATTTTCATCATGAAAGATATCCTGAAATACGCCCCTGTGATTGGCCAATATGGTCTTCGGCTGGGGTGTATTCCGGTGAAACGCGGGCAGCGTGGCGTTGCGATCAAGAAGATGCTGGATGACGTGGCCAGCGGCCGTCAGCGGGGCGGTCAATTGATCATATACCCCCAAGGGACGCGGGTCGCGCCAGGTGTATCCAAGCCGTACAAAATCGGCACAGCCGCGATTTATGACCAGATGGCCCAGCCGGTGTATCCGGTTGCTGCGAACGTCGGTGTGTTCTGGCCCAAGCGGGGCGTCACCCGCAAACCCGGTGTTGCAGTGATCGATTTTCTGCCGCCGATTGAGCCGGGGTTGAGCAAACAAGATTTCATAAAACGCCTTGAGCATGATATCGAAACCGCATCTGACGCTCTTTTGGATGAGGCGAGATTTCAGCGTGACACAGGTCAATTCGATCGCAGCGCTTGAGGCGCTGTATAGCCAACCGCCGGGGGCCGCATCCTTGGCCAAGGTCGCGCGGCGGCTGACACCTCTGTATCGCAAATGGATCATGGCATCGCGCTTTTGCGTGCTGACGACCGTTGGCGCGGA
>NZ_CEZFMW010000054.1:13686-24114 GCF_982993085.1 Thalassobacter sp.
ATCGCAAATGGATCATGGCATCGCGCTTTTGCGTGCTGACGACCGTTGGCGCGGATGGCACAGACGGAAGCCCCCGCGGCGATGATGGCCCCGTTGTGGCAGAGTTGGACCCCGGTACGCTGTTGATGCCGGATTGGCGTGGCAACAACCGGTTGGATAGCCTGCGTAATATCGTTAATGACGGCCGGGTTTCGCTGATGTTTATGGTGGCGGGATCAACGACTGTGGTGCGGATCAATGGGCGCGCGCACCTCAGCACAGATGCCGCTTTGCGGGAACGGTTTGTGCAAAAGGGACGGCAACCTACGACGGTTATCGTGATTGAAATCGCTGAGATTTATACCCAATGCGCGCGGGCGATTATGCGGGCCGGGCTTTGGGAAGATGGTGATCAAAGTGCGGGATTACCGTCGGCAGGGGATATTCTGCACGAGATGACCGAGGGTGAGATTGACGGTGCCGCCTATGATGCCGCTTGGCCCGCGCGGGCCAAGGTGAGCATGTGGTAGAGGGCTTGAGGGCTGTTTGAATAGGTCAGCCCTACTGCTGCTTTGTTGCGCGTGCGCAACAATAGGTCAGGCTACGTGACTGAAAATAAACAGTAATCCTGGATGATGGCGCTTGCGTCCGAGGGCTGCTCTGTGATCGATTCGTTAGGCATGGGCGTGGGTTGGCCTAGGCGGCCAAACCCTTGGAGCCGATATCGAGGAACTTTTGCCGCCGCATCGCCACCAGCTTTTTGGGTGAAAACCCGGACAGCTCATCGATCATTGTGTCGATGTTTTTACCCACAGTTTCAATCATCTGCGCGCGGTTGCGTTGCGCGCCGCCTTGAAGTTCGGGGATAATCCGGTCGATGACGCCCAGCTTGTGCAGGTCTTGGGCCGTGAGGCGCAGGGCCTCAGCGGCGTCGCGCATTTTCTCGGCGTCTTTCCAAAGGATCGATGCGCAGCCCTCGGGCGAGATCACCGAGTAGACCGAGTGTTCCAACATCGCGACGCGGTTGGCCGTAGCAAAGGCCACAGCTCCGCCAGAACCGCCTTCGCCAATGACGACGGACACCAAGGGCACGCCGATTTGTAGGCATTTCTCGGTAGAGCGGGCGATGGCTTCGGACTGGCCGCGTTCTTCGGCGCCCTTGCCGGGGTATGCGCCGGGGGTGTCGATCAGGGTCACGACCGGCAGGCCAAAGCGGTCGGCCATATCCATCAGGCGGATCGCTTTGCGGTAGCCTTCGGGGCGGGCCATGCCAAAGTTGTGGTGTAGGCGTGATTTGGTATCGGCGCCTTTTTCATGGCCGATCACAACCACCGCGCGATCACCTAAGCGGGCCAAGCCGCCCATGACGGCGTCGTCTTCGGCAAAGTTCCGATCACCCGCTAGGGGGGTGTATTCGGAGAACAGGGCTTCGATGTAGTCTTTGCAGTGGGGGCGGTTGGGGTGCCGGGCCACCTGACATTTGCGCCATGGTGTGAGGTCCTTGTAGAGGTCCTGCAACATCTGTCCGGCTTTTTGGTCGAGGGCGGCTGCCTCTTTTTCCAGATCGACGTCCTCATTGGTGCGTGCCATGGCGCGCAGCTCTTCGGCTTTGCCTTCGATCTCGGCGAGAGGTTTTTCAAACTCTAGGTAGTGGTTCATGGGGCTGCCCTTTTGCTTCGCCCACATATGGGACAAGGCTGCGCGGGATGCAACGGGGGGCTGTACGGCGAACGGCGCGTGCAGTTGAGCACGAGGGGAAGCCGGAGCGCGGGTCAGAGCCCTGTGGGCTCCGGTCCGCGCTCCGGCGCGTTGGGGTGTTTAGCCCGCGATCATTTCGGATTGTTTGACGATCACTTCGGCCTGTTTAATGGAAGCGATGTCTACGAGGCGGCCTTTGTAGACGGTTGCCCCTTCGCCGTTGGCTTTGGCCTGTTCCATTGCCGCAAGGATTTCGCGGGCCTCGGTGACGGCTTCCTCAGAGGGCGTGAAGACTTCATTCGCGAGGGCGATTTGTTTGGGGTGAATTGCCCATTTACCCACCATGCCCAGTGTGGCCGAGCGGCGCGCCTGTGCGCGGTAGCCATCATCGTCCGAAAAGTCGCCGAAGGGACCGTCCACGGGCAGCACGCCGTTGGTGCGGCAGGCCGCGACTATCGCGGTT
Source organism: Thalassobacter sp. (assembly GCF_982993085.1). Classification (NCBI taxonomy): domain Bacteria; kingdom Pseudomonadati; phylum Pseudomonadota; class Alphaproteobacteria; order Rhodobacterales; family Roseobacteraceae; genus Thalassobacter; species Thalassobacter sp. The sequence goes on from NZ_CEZFMW010000054.1 coordinate 15,827, forward strand.
TGGGCCCAGTGCCACGGGTCCGAATAGTGGCGCGTGTCGCCGTGGAGCATATAGTAGTTTTCCTGCGTGCCGCCGATGCCGGTGGTCTGCATCCCCATAGAGGCCGCGAAATCAGCGGCGCCAAGGCTCATGGCTTGTAGGCGGGGCGAGGCGGCTGCGATGGCGTCGACGTTGGCGATGCCTGCGGCGGATTCGATGATGACCTCAAGTGCGACTTTCTTGGTGCGGCCCATCGCGGATTCGATCGCGGTGATCAGGGCGTCGACGGCATAGATGTCTTCGGCGCAGCCCACCTTGGGGATCATGATCATGTCCAGCCGCTCAGACGCCTGTTCCAATAGGTCCACCACGTCGCGGTACCAATAGGGTGTGTCGAGCGAGTTGATCCGCACGGACACGGTTTTGGTGCCCCAGTCGATTGTGTTTATCGCCTCGATGATGTTGGCGCGGGCCGTCGCTTTGTCAGAGGGCGCGACGCTGTCCTCAAGGTCCATGTTGATAACGTCTGCCGCCGATGCCGCCATTTTCGCGAACAGCTTGGTGTTGGAGCCGGGTCCGAACAGCTGGCAGCGGTTTGGACGGGCGGCGGGCGTGGGTTGCAGGCGGAAGCTCATGGCGATTCTCTTTGGGTTAGAATATTTCGTCAGGTTCGAGTTTGGTGGTATGATATTGCGCGATGGGGTGCAAGTGCTGCGTTGCGGCAAAAGCGGTGCAGCCGCATCTAGAGGGTTTTAAGAAACACAATTTTGTCGTCGTCTTTGGCCCAATAGTTCGGAATACAGGCGACTTGGGTATAGCCAATATGACTGTAAAATCCGCGCGTTCCGGCGAAATCATCGGTGCCGGAGGTGTCGACGATGATCATGCGTTGGCCATCCGTTCGCAGGTGATCCTCCAGCGCGTGGGTGAGGGCGGCACCAAAGCCTTGGCCCTGATACTGCGGGTGCAGCGCGAGGGCGCGCATGTTCCATGTGCCGTCCGTCAGGTCCTCTGGTTCAGCAAAGCAGAGGCCGATGGCCACGCCGTCCCGTTGGCACGTCAGCCATCGTGCGGGGCTGTCGCCTGTGAGCGTTGGGGCAAGCATGTCGGGCAGCATGTCACTGGGAAATAGTTGTGTTTCGTCCAGCACGCGCTGAAGCGCGGGGATATCTGCGGCGGTGGTCGTTTCAAAGGTTACTTTGGTCATGGGATGTGCCTTGGATATAAATGAAAAACCCGCCCGGTGGTGTGCCGAGCGGGTTCAAATGTGTGGATTCTGTCAGGCGGTGCCCAAGCAGTGCGCTAGACCCCAGCCGCGATGATCGCATCTGCGAGGATCGGCACGGTTTGCGCGTTGAGGCCCGCGATGTTCAGGCGACTGTCGCCGACCATGTAGATCGCGTTGTGCTCGCGCATGGCTTCGACCTGTTCAGGGCTTGCACCAAGGCGCGAGAACATGCCGCGGTGTTCTGCGATAAAGCCAAACCGGTCCGAGCCGGAGCGTTCCCGCAGCGCGTCGGCCAGTTGTTGGCGCAGGTCCAACATGCCAAGGCGCACGTCTTCGAGTTCCTGCATCCAGTCGGCCTTGAGTGCGTCATCGTTCAGGATGATCGACACCAGACGCGCGCCGTGATCGGGCGGGAAGCTGAAGTTCTGACGGTTCAGGAATTGCAGGTTGGTCTGGGTGAGGTTTTGCTCGGCCGAGGATGGCGACAGCGCCATCAGAACGCCTGTGCGTTCGCGGTAGATGCCGAAGTTCTTGGAGCACGAGGCCGCGATCAACATTTCGGGCACCTTGGAGGCGATGAGGCGCACGCCAGCGGCGTCCTGTTCCAGTCCGTCGCCAAAGCCCTGATAGGCGATGTCGATGAAGGGGATTGCGCCGCGTGCGTTCAGGAAGTCAGCCACTTCGCCCCACTGCGTGAGGTTCAGGTTCGCGCCTGTTGGGTTGTGGCAGCAGCCGTGCAGCAGGACCAGATCGCCTGCTTTTACGCCCTCAAGATCGGCCATCATGCCCGCAAAATCGACCGCGCGTGTGGCGTTGTCGAAATAGCGGTATTCGCCCATCGGCACGCCGAGGTATTTCATGATCGAGGGGTGGTTTGGCCATGTTGGATTAGACAGCCAGACGGTTGCATCGGGTGATGCCATTTGGATCAGTTCAAGCGCCTGACGGATTGCGCCGGTCCCGCCGGGGGTGGCGACGGCGGCGAACCGTTCTTTGGGGTAATCGGCGCCAAGAATCAGGCCCGCCATAGCTTCCGAAAACGCGGGATCACCCGCAAGCCCGGTATAGGCTTTGGTCTGTTCCTCATCGACGATACGCTGTTCGGCGACCTTGATGGCGCGCATCACAGGCGTCAGGCCTTGGGCGTTTTTGTAGACGCCAACGCCTAGATCCACCTTGGTGTCGCGCGGGTCAGCGCGGTAGGCGGCGGCGAGGCCGAGGATCTTGTCGACGGGTTGGGCCTTTAGGTTGCTCAGCATGGGCTATTCTCCCGTTTCGATTTTCAGGTCAGGGTACATGCCCCACTCGGCCCAAGAGCCATCGTAGAGCGCATGTGCGTCATGGCCGATCCGGGCCAGCGCAAGGTTTATGACAGCTGCCGTTACGCCGGAGCCGCATGTGGTGATCACGGGTTTGGACAGATCCACGCCCGCATCCGCAAACACCTGACGCAGGGCGGGGGTGGGCAGCATCGTGCCGTCCTCAGCCAAGAGCGACGTGTAGGGAATATTGCGGGAGCCGGGAATATGGCCTGCGCGCAGACCGGCGCGCGGCTCAGGCGCTTCGCCCCGGAAGCGTGCTGGCGCGCGGGCGTCCAGAATTTCGTGCGTGCCCAGTTTGGAGGCTTGGGCGACTTGGGTGACATCCTTTAACAGATGCGCCTGACGGGACACGGTCATGTGTCGGTCGCGCATCATGGGGGGCATGTCTTCGGTTGGGCGACCCTCGGCCTGCCATTTGGCAAAACCGCCGTCCAATACGGCCACGTCCTGCTTGCCCATCAGCTTGAACAACCACCACAAGCGTGCGGCGGAAAACAGGCCTGCGCCGTCGTAGACGACGACTTGGTGACCATCCCCCACGCCCCATTTGCGCATGCGAGACATGAATTTTTCGACCGGTGGCGCGGTGTGTGGGATTGCGCTGCGCAGGTCCGAGACTTCGTCAATTGGAACAAACCGCGCGCCGGGAATGTGGGCCGCGTCATACTCGGCCTTGGGGTCGCGACCTGCGTCGGGCAGATACCAGCTCATGTCCAGAACCCGCAGGTCTGGGTCCTTGAGATGGGCCTCAAGCCAGTCGGTGGATACGAGGATGCGGGGATCGTCAGCCATTGCCATCGCCTCTTTACGTCGGGGACCTTCCTACGCCGGGCGTGACCCCCGTGCAAGGGCTGTGCAAGGGCTGTGCAAACGTGGCGCGGACTAGCCGCGTTCGCGCAACAGGCGGGCTTTTTGACGGTTCCAATCGCGCTTGGCAGAGGTCTCACGCTTGTCGTGATTTTTCTTGCCCTTGGCGATGCCAATTTTGAGTTTCACCCGGCCCGTGTGGTTGAAGTACATAACCAGCGGCACAAGGGTATAACCCTCGCGTTGGGTCGCGTTCCACAGTTTTGCCAGCTCCTTGCGCGACACCAGCAGTTTGCGGCGGCGGCGTTCTTCGTGGGGGAACATGCGGGCCTGTGGGTAGGGTGCTACGTAGCTGTTCACGAGCCACAGTTCGCCCTCATCCACCGAGGCGTAGCTTTCGGCGACGTTGGCGCCGCCTTCGCGCAGAGATTTGACCTCAGATCCCTGAAGGACGATGCCGCATTCGATGTCGTCCTCGATGGCATAGTCGTAGCGCGCGCGCCGGTTCTCGGCGACGACTTTGTAGTTCTTTTCCTCTGGGGTCTTGGGTTTGGCCATAACTGGGATGTATGCGCGCGGCTGAGGGATGTCTAGCCAGAGAGCCTGCGTGACAGCATGATATGTGCGATTGCCAGTGTGGCTATGAGCCCGCTGGCCAGCCCCAGCGCCTCTATGCCGAGGCGGGAGATGATCACGCCGCCCATGCCCGAGCCTATGGCCGCACCAGCATAAACGGCGGCCGCATTGAGCGACAAAAGCACCGGGGCGGTTTGGGGAGACAGGGTCACAAGGCGGGTTTGTTGTGGTGCCATAAAGGACCAGCCACAGACCGACCACAGAGCGACAAGCAGTACAAACACCGGAAGCGGCAGGGGCAGCAGGCTGAACGGGACCATGAGTGCGGCCTGCGCGCAGGACAGGACCAGCAATGTGCGGGTGGGGCCGAGCCGCATGCTCATCCGTCCACCCATCCAGTTGCCCACGACGGCGCCGATGCCAAAGATGATCAGTGAGGCGGTCACCATGTTCCGCTCAAAGCCCATTTTGACCTCAAGGAGGGGGGTGAAATAAGTATAGAGCGTGTAGATCGCGCCAAGGAATGTTGCCGTGAACAGCACCGAAATCATCGCACGGGCGTCGCGCAGCGTGCGGCCCAGATCGCCAAAGCGCACAGGTTGAAACGACAGGCCAGCGGGCACGCGAAACCACAAAAGAGCCAGCATCGGAAGGCCCAGTGCCGTGACCGTCCAGAACGCCGCGCGCCAGCCGAAGGTATAGGCGATAAAGCTGCCGGCAGGTACGCCGATGACCTGTGCCATCGTGATGCCAAAGAACACGCCCGCCAAGGCTTTGGCCCGTGTTTGGGGTGGGGCAAGGGCGGCGACGACCGCCGCCGTGATGGGTGTAGTGATGCCCGCCCCAGCCGCCGCCAACACGCGGCTGGCCAGTAAAAGCGTATCATCCGGGGCAAGAGCGGCCATCAAGTTTGACAGCGTGAACAGGGCGAGCCCCGCAACCAACACGCGCCGCCGCCCGATCCCGCCCGTCCATGTCACCAACAGGGGCGACAGAACCGCATAGGAAATCGCGTAGACGGTCAGCAGGAGGCCCGCCTCACCCGGGGTGAGGCCTAGATCGCTGGCCAAAGGCGTCAGCCCACCGATCACGACAAAGGCGCCCATGCCGATGATAAAATTGGTGGCCGATAGCAGCGGTATCAGCCCCTTTGGGATACCCGCTGCTGTGCCGGTCATTGGGGGCTGGCTCAGTTCAGCAGTCCCGCGTGACGCAGGCCCGCGCGCAGTTTTTCGCGGGTGGGTTCGGTCACGGGCAGAAGGGGCAGGCGGAGTTCGCCGTCGATCAGGCCCAGTTCTTCGAGGGCGGCCTTGGCACCGGCCAGGCCCGGCTCAGTGAAGATCGCATCGTGGAGCGGCATCAACCGGTCCTGAAGCGTGAGTGCGGTGGCGTAATCGCCTTTGAGGCATGCCTCTTGCAGTTGGCTGCACAGTTTGGGCGCTACGTTCGCCGTGACCGAAATGCAGCCCGTACCGCCTTGGGCATTAAAGCCGTGGGCGGTGGCGTCCTCACCCGAAAGCTGGATGAAATCTGGGCCGCAGGTTTGGCGCTGGGCGCAGACGCGGGCCAGGTCGCCGGTCGCGTCCTTGACCCCGATGATGTTGGGATTCTTGGCCAAGTGCCCCATGGTTTCGGGCGTCATGTCTACGACGGAACGGCCGGGAATGTTGTAGATAATGATCGGAATGCCGATTTCGGTCAGAGCCTCAAAGTGGGCGATCAGACCGGCTTGGGTCGGTTTGTTGTAGTATGGCGTGACCACGAGGGCGGCAGTCGCGCCGACGTCATGGGCGTGGCGGACCATCTCATAGGCCTCGGCCGTGTTGTTGGAGCCTGCGCCCGCAACAACCGGAATGCGGCCTGCGGCGGCGGTCACGACGGCCTCAACCACGGCGTAGTGTTCTTCGTGGCTGAGCGTGGGGCTTTCGCCGGTGGTGCCCACGGGGACAAGCCCGTGCGAGCCTTCGGCGATATGCCATTCGACCAGCTTCTTGAGCGTATCGAAGTCCACTGCGCCGTCTTTAAACGGCGTGATCAGGGCAGGCATGGAACCTTTGAGCATGATACGCTTCCTTAGATGAGGTGTGGTCGTGTGTGAATCGCGCGGAAACTAGCCGCGATGTGGATCTTTAACAAGTTCGCTATTTGGCTTCCGGTGCGCGGGGCCTTAGCTATGTGGAAACAAGCGCGAATGCGGAGTGTAACAGGCGATGGTTTTACGGGCTTTTTTGGGCGCAGTGATGGTGTGCGTGTCTGTTGCCGGGGCGGCGGCGGATACGAATTTGCGTGCCGCGCTGGATGCAGTGCGAGCGCAGGACTGGGATGCGGCACGCGCGGCTCAGGCGCGGATTGGCGACCCTGCGGGGCGTGATGTGGTCAGTTGGTCGTTGCTGCGTGCGCGACAGGGCAGTTTTGAACAGGCGCAGGACTTTTTGGCGCGTAATGGCGATTGGCCGGGCCTGCCGTTGTTACGTGCGCGGGTTGAGGCCGCGATTGCGCCGGATGCGAATCCCGATCAGGTGTTACGATACTTTGCGCCCCGTCCACCTAGCACCGCCCAAGGGGCGTTGCGGTTTTCCGAGGCCCTGACGCGGCTCGGGGAGCGGGATGCCGCGCGGGCTGTTTTGATCCGGCATTGGCGCAATGAACCGATGGATGCCGAAGATCACGCCCTGTTCATCATGGAGCATGGCGCGACGCTGGCTGGGCACCACCAAGTGCGGTTGGACAACATGGTATGGGCCGGCGCGCAGGAAGCAGGGGCATTGATGTTGCCGCTGGTGCCGGAGCCGCAGGCCGCGTTGGCGCGGGCGCGGCTGGCGCTGCGGGCGGATCGAAACGGCGTGGATGGGTTGATCAATGCGGTGCCTACATCGCTGCGTGATGACCCCGGGCTTGTCTATGAACGGTTCAGGTGGCGTCTGCGCAAGGGCCGTTTGGATGCTGCGATGGATCTGTTGTTTGAGGCCAGCCGCAGTGCGGATACCTTGGGGCGGCCCGAAGTTTGGGCACAGCACCGCGAGCGTCTTGCGCGGCGTTTGATGCAGGACGGGCGCGACCGCGATGCCTATCGCGTGGCGTCTGAGCATCGGATGACGGATGTGTCTGAGGTGGCGATGGCCGAATGGCTTGCGGGTTATATCGCTTTGCGCAAACTGAACGACGCCCCACGTGCCGTGCAACATTTTGAGCGATTCACAGCCGCCGTTGGAACGCCCATCAGTTTTGGCCGTGGCGGCTATTGGCTGGGCCGCGCCCAGGAGGCCGCGGGCAACCTAGAGGCCGCCGCGCAGGCCTATGCCTTTGGCGCGCGGTTCCAAACCAGTTTCTATGGCCAGTTGGCGGCGGAACGGGCAGGTTTGGCCCCCGACCCGCTGTTGACGGGGCAAGAGGCATTCGCGGATTACCGCAGCGCGCCCTTTGTCGATAGCTCGGTTCTGCGGGCGGCACTGGTGTTGCGCGACGCAGGTCAAGACGTCCTTGCGGAGCGGTTTTTCACCCACCTGACCGAAAGCTTGCCGCGCCGCGAAGTGGGCCAATTGATTGAGCTGGTTCTAGAGTTGGAAGAGCCGCATATCGCTATCATGATTGGTAAACGCGCGGCACAAGCGGGGGTGGAATTGCACCGGGGCTATTATGCTGTGCTGCCAAAGCTGGTGGCGATGGATGGCCTTGTTGCGCCTGAATTGTCCCTGTCGATCGCGCGCCGCGAGAGCGAATTTGATCCTGTCGTCGTGTCACCCGCAGGGGCGCGCGGATTGATGCAATTGATGCCCGGCACCGCCAAGGAAATGGCGCAGGATTTGGGTGAGACGCATTCGCTGGATCGTCTGCTGACCGATCCGGTCTATAACGCACGCCTTGGCACCGCCTATCTGGCGGAGCTTCAGCGCGAGTTTGGTGCGAATGTCGTACTTGTGTCAGCGGCCTACAACGCGGGGCCCACACGGGCGCGCCGGTGGGTTGAGGAGTTGGGGCATCCGGGGGATCCGTCGGTTGATGTAGTCGATTGGATCGAGCATGTGCCTTTTACCGAGACGCGTAACTACATCATGCGTGTGTCCGAGAGCCTTGCGATTTACCGCGCGCGGTTGTCTGGCCAAACGGCGCCGTTGGGATTGGGGGCCGCGCTTACGGCGCGCTGACCCGTTCGCGCCACAGGGTGAACAGGCCTGCGCCAATCACTACCGTGGCACCAATGACCAGCGGCCAAGACAGGCTTTCGCCAAAGACCGTCAACGCGATACCGGAGGCAAAGACCAGTTGCAGGTAGGCAAAGGGTTGCACAGCGCTGGCTTCGGCAAATGCGTAGGTCTTGATAAGCGTGTAGTGGCCTATGGCGGCGGTGACGCACAGGATGCACATCCAAACCCAGT
>NZ_CEZFMW010000055.1:0-23116 GCF_982993085.1 Thalassobacter sp.
AATCGACCTAGGGAGGACGCATGAAAATTGCATTTCTGGCCGCAGCGGCCATCGCTTTGACCGCTACCGGAGTAACGGCAGAGATCGTTAAGCCTCAGGATGTGGCCTATGTGGACGGTGCTGTTGCCACCTCACTGACGGGCACGCCGGGCAACGCCGAAAACGGGGCTGTCATCATGAACAAAGGCGCGGGAAACTGCATCGCATGTCATGAGGTCACCGCGTTGAACCACCTGCCATTCCACGGCGAAATCGGCCCGATGCTCGATGGCGTTGCTGACCGCTGGAGCGAAGCAGAACTGCGTGGGATCGTTGCCAACGCAAAAATCATGTTCGAGGGCAGCATGATGCCGTCGTTCTACAAAACTTCTGGGTTTACCCGCTTGGGCGATGCCTACACCGGCAAAGCACACCCCGAGGGTGAGGTTATGCCTCTCCTGACTGCACAAGAGATTGAGGATGTCGTCGCCTACCTGATGACCCTCAAATACGATTAACTCTACAAGATGGAGCCAAACATGGAACTGACACGGCGTAAGCTGCTCGCAATCGGCGCTAGCACGTTCGCTATTGCGAGCATCACCGGCGCATCCGCCTACGCAAGCCTGACCGACGACGCGATCGCAGCGTTGACGGGCGGTGCGGAAGCTGGCGAAGGCGCGATCACAATCACCGCACCCGAAATCGCGGAAAACGGTAACACGGTGCCTGTCGCTGTTGATGCCCCCGGCGCAGTCGCGATCACTCTGTTTGCTGACGGCAATCCAACACCCGGCGTTGCGACCTTTAAGTTTGGCCCGCTTAGCGCTTCGCGCAGTGCTGCCACACGTATCCGTCTTGCGACGACGCAGAACGTTGTTGCCGTCGCCAAGATGGAAGACGGCTCGTTCCAGATGGCTAAGGCCAACGTCAAAGTGACCATCGGCGGCTGCGGCGGCTAACCTTAGATTACAAGGAGATAACCAATGGCATCTGGTGTAAAACCCCGGGTCAAAGTTCCCAAAACAGCGGCAGCTGGCGAAACGATCACCATCAAGACGCTGATCAGCCACAAAATGGAAAGCGGTCAGCGTAAAGACAGCGATGGCAACCCCATCCCACGCTCGATCATCAACCGTTTCACGACAGACTTTAACGGTGAAAACGTGGTTGACGTGGCGCTTGAGCCTGCGATCTCGACCAACCCGTACTTCCAGTTTGATGCCGTCGTCCCCGAGGCTGGCGATTTCAAATTCACGTGGTACGACGATGATGGCTCGGTCTACGAGGAAACCAAGTCCATCAAGATCGGCTGAACGACCAACACCGCGTGAGGGAGGACTCAAGGTGAACAGACCCCAGACACTGACCCGTGCCATAGCCTTTGCTGCAGCCGCTTGTGTGGCCGCAGGGGCCAACGCAGAGCCGGACACCGACCAGTTGGTCGTCAACGAAGAGATCGAAATGATCACCGAGGCTGCGGCTCCGGCGCATACTGAAAACCTCAGCACGGTGTATTCCGGCTGGCGTTTCCGCGCTGATGAGACACAGGCGTTGCAAATGGACGACTTCGAAAACCCTGCGATGATCTTCGTCGAGGCGGCTGCCGAAGTTTGGAACACGGCTGACGGAACCAAGGGTAACTCCTGCGCGTCGTGCCACGAGGATGTAGAATCGCTGCGCGGTGTGCGTGCGGTCTACCCCAAGTGGAACGAAGCCGCCGGAGAGGTGCGCACTCTGGAAATGCAGATTAACGACTGCCGCGAAAACCAGATGGGTGCCGACAAGTGGAAATACACAGGCGGGGATATGACCAACATGACCGCGCTGATTTCGTCCGTATCCCGTGGGATGCCCGTGAACGTCGCAATTGACGGTCCTGCGCAATCCATGTGGGAGCAGGGCAAGGAACTGTATTACACACGCACCGGTCAATTGGAGCTTTCGTGCGCCAACTGCCACGAAGACAGCTATGGCATGATGATCCGTGCGGATCACCTGAGCCAAGGTCAGATCAACGGTTTCCCAACATACCGTCTGAAAAATACCAAGCTTAATTCCGTGCACGCACGTTTCAAAGGCTGTGTCCGTGACACACGCGCCGAAACGTTCAAGCCTGGTTCGGCTGATTTCGTCGCCCTTGAGTTGTATGTCGCCTCGCGCGGTAACGGCCTCAGCGTCGAGGGCCCTTCGGTCCGCAACTAACGAAACTAAACAAAAGGCTCCGGTTCATCCCGGGGCCTTTTCTCGCCGCATAACATTCACTTATGCGCATATGTAATTTGGAGTGAGAGACACATGATTTCGCGGCGCGATTTTCTTCAGGTGGGCATGGCGGCCTCGGCGCTGGTCGGCGGTTCTGGTTTCGGGAACTGGGCTCGACTGGCGGCACAGCAGCGGCTGACGCAAGACCAGCTTTTGCAGTTCGACACCTTTGGCAATGTCTCTTTGATCCACATCACCGACATCCACGCTCAGCTCAAGCCGATCTACTTCCGTGAGCCATCGGTTAATATCGGCGTCGGCGGCAACAAGGGCGCTGTGCCTCACGTAACAGGTGCCGATTTCCGCAAGCTGTACGGCATTGAGGACGGAAGCCCGAGCCACTACGCGCTCAGCTCCGGAGATTTCTCGGCGCTGGCTCAGGGCTATGGCAAGGTCGGCGGCATGGACCGCGTGGCCACCGTGGTTAACGCGATCCGTGCGGACCGTCCCGATGCGATCCTGCTGGACGGGGGTGACACGTGGCACGGCTCCTACACGTGTCACAAGACCCAAGGCCAGGATATGGTCAACGTTATGAACGCGTTGCAGCCTGATGCGATGACTTTCCACTGGGAATTCACGCTCGGCAGCGACCGTGTGGCTGAACTGGTTGAGGGACTGCCCTTTGCGGCCCTCGGTCAGAACATTTTTGACGCCGAGTGGGACGAACCCACCGACCTGTTCCCCCCCTACAAAATGTTTGAGCGTGGTGGCACCAAGATCGCGGTCATCGGGCAGGCGTTCCCCTATATGCCCATCGCAAACCCGCGCTGGATGTTCCCCGAATTCTCGTTCGGTATTCGGTACGAAAACATGGCTGCGATGGTGGCAGAGGTCCGTGCTGCAGGTGCTGAATGCGTCGTCGTCCTGAGCCACAATGGTTTTGACGTGGACAAAAAGATGGCCAGCGTTGTGCCGGGCATTGATGTGATCCTGTCAGGGCACACCCATGATGCGCTGCCAGAGGCCGTTACAGTCGGCGACACGATTATTGTGGCTTCCGGCTCGAACGGGAAATTCGTTAGCCGCGTGGATCTTGATATTCGCGATGGGCGGATGATGGGATATCGCACCAAGTTGATCCCGGTTTTCTCGGACGTGATCACGCCCGACGCGGATATGACCGCTCTGATCGATGCGCAACGCGCACCTTATGCGGCTGAATTGTCCGAAGTAATCGGTCAGACCGACAGCCTGCTGTATCGCCGCGGTAACTTTAATGGCACGTGGGATGATCTGATCTGTGACGCACTTCTGTCAGAGCGTGAAGCCGAGATCGCACTTAGCCCCGGCGTGCGTTGGGGGCCCTCGCTGATCCCCGGTCAGGACATCACCCGTGAGGACATCTTTAACGTCACCTCCATGAGCTATGGTGAAGCCTACCGCTCCGAGATGACCGGCGAGTTCCTCAAGGTCGTGCTCGAGGATGTCGCGGACAACATATTTAACCCCGATCCTTTCTATCAACAGGGCGGTGACATGGTTCGCACGGGTGGCCTTGGCTACCGGATTGATGTGTCCAAGCCCCAAGGTGAGCGGATTTCAAACATGACCCTGCTCAGCACGGGTGAGCCGATTGACCCTGCGCGCGCCTATGTGGTCGCGGGTTGGGCCAGTGTGAACGAAGGCACAGAGGGGCCGCAGATTTGGGACGTGGTGGAAAACCACATCCGTAAAATTGGCACCGTCACGGTGTCAGAAAACAACAGCGTCGACGTTGTCGGCGTGTAAGTAGACCGGAGAATTTGATCCATGAGTGATTTGTTCAAACCCTCCCGCCGCGCCTTTCTAAGAGGGGGTGCTGCAGTGGCCGCGGGTTCGGTGGCAGGTGCCGCGAACGCCGCTGGCCCCGATCCGCTGATCACGGAGCTTCAAGATTGGGAATCCTACCTTGGGGCTGGCGTTGATGAAACGCCCTATGGTCTGCCCATCCGCTTTGAGCAGGACGTGGTGCGGCGCAATGTGGAATGGCTGACGGCCTCGCCGATTTCGTCGATCAACTTCACGCCGATCCATGCGCTGGAAGGCACGATCACCCCGCAGGGCTGTGCGTTTGAGCGCCACCACTCTGGCGCGATTGAACTGGCGAAGGATGACTTCCGCCTGATGATCAACGGGCTCGTGGATAAGCCGCTGGTGTTTTCCTACGAAGACATCGAGCGATTTCCACGCGAAAATCACGTGTATTTCTGTGAATGTGCGGCCAACACCGGTATGGAATGGGCGGGTGCACAGCTGAACGGCGTGCAGTTCACCCACGGTATGATCCACAACATGGAATACACCGGCGTCCCGCTGCGCACCCTTCTGGCTGAGGCGGGTGCGGACATGTCGCTCGACAAATGGGTCTATGTTGAGGGCGCGGATGCGTCGTCCAACGGTCGCTCCATCCCGATGGAAAAGGCGCTGGATGACGTTCTGGTTGCCTTCAAAGCCAACGGTGAGGCCCTGCGGATGGAGCATGGCTACCCCGTACGCCTTGTCGTGCCCGGTTGGGAAGGTAACATGTGGGTCAAATGGATCCGCCGGATTGAGGTCGTGGATCGCGCGGTCGAAAGCCGCGAAGAGACATCTAAATACACTGACGTCTATGAGGACGGCATTGCACGCAAATGGACATGGGTGATGGATGCCAAATCCGTCATCACTTCGCCCAGCCCGCAAATGCCGATCAAACATGGTGCAGGTCCTTTGGTTATCTCGGGGCTTGCGTGGTCCGGCCATGGCCAGATCACCCGTGTAGATGTGTCCCGCAATGGCGGCATAACGTGGGAAAAAGCGCGTTTGGGCAAGCAGGGCGACACCAAGGCGCTCACGCGGTTCTACCTTGATGTTGATTGGGACGGCGCACCGATGCTGTTGCAGGCCCGTGCCATGGACGAAACCGGCTACGTGCAACCCACCAAAGATCAGCTGCGCGAGAAGCGTGGCGAGAACGCCGTTTATCACAATAACTGTATCCAGACCTGGTACGTGAACGCAGAAGGGGTCGCCGAGAATGTCGAAGTCTCTTAGTCAAATTTTCTTACCTGCCGCGGGGGGCACCGCGCTTGCGGCGGCGCTTGCGATTACGATTGCGAACCGTGACTACGGCAATGACAAGATTGCCTCGCTGGAAGGGCGTGTGGCGCAAGTAGAGGCGAACGCGTCTACTGCAATGCAAAAAGCCCGAGACGAGGCGCAACGCGCGGCTGAATTACAGGTTGAGTTTGAGGCCGTTCAGGCCGCCGCTGCGGCAACGGCTGCAATGGGCGTCGATCTGACTGCTCCGGCGCCTGTTGCCGACGCTGGATATGGGTTGGGTCGTGCGGCTCACCTCGAAGAAATCGCAGCATGGGACGTTGACGTTCTGCCCGATGGTCGCGGTTTGCCCGAAGGGCGCGGTGACGCGTATTGGGGCGAAGAAGTCTTTGCCGAAAAGTGCGCATCCTGCCACGGGGATTTCGCAGAAGGCGCCGACAACTGGCCCGTGCTTGCGGGTGGTTTTGACACGCTCGCCAACGAAGACCCGGTAAAAACCGTCGGCTCCTACTGGCCGCATCTGTCGACCGCTTGGGATTATATCCACCGGTCCATGCCGTTCGGCGAAGCCGGCACATTAACGGCTGATGAGACCTATGCGATTGTCGCTTATATTCTCTATTCGAACGATCTGGTGGACGACGATTTTGAACTGTCGCACGAAAACTTTGCTGCGTTTGAGATGCACAACAAAGACGGTTTCGTGGTCGATGACCGGGCTGAACTGGAATACAGCCAGTGGCGTACCGAACCCTGCATGGATAACTGCAAACCTGAGGTCGAAGTGACCATGCGCTCCGTGTTTTTGGTCGACACCCCGGTTGAGGGTGGCACTGAATCGATGATGAACCCCGCCACGATCGAAGGCCTGCCTTCGTTCTCGGCCAGTGGTGCCGCGTTTATTCCGGAGGCCGCGCCAAAACCGGTTAAAGTTGCAAGCGCACAACCTGCCGCCGCACCCTCGGATGCTGGGGCTGAGTTGGTTGCCGCTGGTGCACGGGTTTATCGCAAGTGTAAGTCCTGCCACCAAATCGGCGATGGGGCCCAAAACCGTACTGGCCCGCATTTGAATGGCCTGTTCGGGCGTGAGATGGGATCAGTTGATGGCTTTGGCTATTCGCGCGTGTTCCAGTCGGCTCAGGAAGAGGGGCGCGTTTGGGACGACGCCGAGTTGACCGCGTTCCTTGCCCAGCCCAAGGCTTATATGAACGGGACCAAAATGGCGTTCTCCGGTTTGAAAAAGGCCGAAGATCTGGATGCGGTCATCGCCTACATCAAGTCCTATGAGAACTGATTGATGTTTCGGGGTTTCCTTTTCTCCCTGTCGGTCGCTGCGGTGACGTCACCCATCACTGTGACGGCCGACCCCATTGGGGATGCCGCCGAAGGTGAGAAAATCTACAACCAGTGCAAGCGCTGCCATCAGGTGGGACAGGGGGCTGAGCATCGCATCGGCCCGCACTTGAACGGCATCTTCGGACGCCCTGCGGCAGGCTATGATGATTTCCGCTATTCCAAGGCCCTGACCCGTGCGGGGACCAGCGGGCTGGAGTGGCACGCCGATACGCTTGATGTGTTCCTTGAGAACCCACGCGCCTTGGCCAGCGGCACACGGATGAGCTTTCGTGGCCTCAAAGACCCGCAAGACCGGGCGAATGTGATCGCTTTCTTGCGGCTTTATTCTGACGATCCGGCCAATATTCCCGAGGCCGATCCCACCGCTACAGTACCTGACCATGACCTTGACCCCGCGATCCTCGCGTTGGTGGGGGATGCGGAATATGGTGAGTATCTGAGCGGTGAATGTACCACGTGCCATCAGGCAACGGGTGGGGATGACGGGATCCCCTCAATCGTGTTGTGGCGGGAGGAGGACTTTGTGCTCGCCATGCACGCCTACAAGAACAAGCAGCGCGCTCATCCTGTCATGCAAATGGTAGCCGGGCGTCTTGGCGATGAGGAGATCGCCGCACTGGCTGCTTACTTCGCAAATATCGAAGAATAGACAGGGAAGGGAGACAACATGTCGATCAACAGAAGAACTTTCATGGCGACCTCCGCGGTCGCTGCCGCGACGCTAGCGGCCCCAATGGTGCGTGCTGCCGGCACGCCAAACGTGGTTGTTGTGGGTGGGGGCGCAGGCGGTGCAACAGCCGCACGCTACATCGCCAAAGACAGCAAAGGCGCCATCAATGTCACGCTGATTGAGCCGACGCGCCGGTATTATACGTGCTTCTTCTCGAACCTCTATCTAGGCGGTTTTAAAGAGATGGAAGAGCTAGGCCATGGTTATGGCAGCATGGCCGCTGGTGGCGTGAATGTGGTGCACGACTGGGCAGTTGGTGTGGACCGTGATGCCAAGACCGTATCGCTCGCGGGTGGCGGTTCGCTGCCCTACGACAAGCTGATCCTGTCACCAGGCATCGACTTTGTGGACGGCGCCGTCGAAGGTTGGGACCTGAGCGCGCAAAACGCGATGCCCCATGCCTACAAGGCAGGTTCGCAGTCTGAACTGCTGCGTGCGCAGCTTGAAAGCATGCCCCAAGGCGGAACGTTCGCAATGGTCGCGCCACCTAACCCATACCGCTGCCCTCCCGGCCCCTATGAGCGGGTCTCGATGGTCGCGCACTTCCTAAAGCAGAACAATCCAACTGCTAAAATTCTGGTGGCCGACCCCAAAGCCAAGTTCTCGAAAATGGCGCTGTTCCAAGAGGGCTGGGCCAACCATTACTCCGGCATGGTCGACTGGATCGGTGATGATTTCGGCGGTGGCAATGTATTGGTCGATCCCGGCGCGATGACGATCACCATCGATGGCGAAGTCACCAACGTGGACGTGTGCAACGTGATCCCGGCCATGAAGGCAGGTCGCATTGCGGATATGGCAGGCGTGACCGAGGGCAACTGGGCCCCGGTCAATGCGGCAGACATGTCCACCAAGGCGGACGCGGATATCTATGTGCTGGGCGATGCGTCCAGCCAAGGTGACATGCCGAAATCGGGCTTCTCTGCGAACTCTCAGGCGAAGGTGTGTGCGAATGCCGTACGCGGCGCGCTCACTGGCAGCCGTGTGTTCCCGGCCAAGTTCTCTAACACCTGCTGGTCGCTGATCGCGACGGGCGATGGTGTGAAAGTGGGCGCCACATATGAGGCCACGCCAGAGAAAATCGCCAAGGTTGATGGGTTCATCTCGCAGACCGGCGAAAGCGCGGATGTGCGTCAGGCGACCTACCTCGAGTCCGAAGGTTGGTACACAGGCATCACCACCGACATGATGGGCTAGTCCCAATTTAAAACAAATGCGTCCCGGAATTGATTTCGCGCAAAGCCCGGGGCGCATAGATTTGTAAGACTTTGGCAACCGGAAGGAGATAGACTGATGAAACATTCAATTCTGGCTGCCACACTCGGCGTCCTGCTCTGTACCCCCTCTGTCGCGGATGAGGCGTATACCTACGCCTTCGATGGCAGTTTTGATGACGCCACGTTTGCCGTGGAAAGCGCGATCGTCGGCCAAGGGCTGGTGATCGATTACGTTAGCCATGTGGGTGAAATGCTGAACCGCACCGGCGCGGACGTGGGCAGCGACACGATGATCTTTTCGCAAGCGGACATCTTTTTGTTCTGCTCCGCGGTTGTATCGCGCCAAGTGATGGAGGCTGATCCGATGAACATCACCTATTGTCCATATGGGATATTCGTCATGGAAACGGATGATGGTGTCACCGTCGGTCACAAGGATTATCCCGAAGGGTCGATGCAGGCCGTCGAAGACCTGATGCAACAAATCGTGGCGGAGGCCGTGGGGAACTGATGAAATACCAAGACTACTTCCGCAGCCGTCTCGATACTTTGCGTGATGAGGGCAACTACCGAGAATTCGCGGAATTAGAGCGTCACCGCGGCGCTTACCCCCGGGCCAAATGCCATTCCGGCGAAGGCGACGTGACGATTTGGTGTTCAAACGACTATCTTGGCATGGGCCAGCACCCGGATGTGCTGGCCGCCATGCACGAGGCATTGGATCGCACCGGCGCAGGTGCCGGCGGGACGCGCAATATTTCGGGCACGACCCATGATCACGTCCTGTTAGAGGCTGAACTGGCGGATCTGCACGGCAAAGAGGCGGCGCTCCTGTTCACTAGCGGGTATGTGTCTAACTGGGCGGCCTTGGGGACGTTGGCTTCCGAAATTCCCGATTGTGTCGTGCTGTCAGACGCGTTGAATCATGCCTCGATGATTGAAGGTATCCGCCATTCGCGTGCGCAAAAGGTGATCTGGAAACACAACGACCTTCAGGACCTTGAGGCGAAATTAGCGGCTCTTCCGCCCGAGCAGCCCAAACTGATCGCGTTTGAGAGCGTCTATTCTATGGATGGCGATATCGCTCCGATTGAGGCGATTTGTGATCTCGCGGATCGGTATGGTGCGATGACCTATCTGGATGAGGTGCATGCCGTAGGCTTGTACGGTCCACGCGGCGGCGGGTTGGCTGAGCAGTTGGGGCTGATGGACCGGCTCACGGTGATTGAGGGGACTTTGGGCAAGGCGTTTGGGGTTGTTGGCGGCTACATCGCGGCCTCGACTGAGCTGTGTGATTTTGTCCGCTCTTTCGCCAGTGGGTTTATCTTTACGACCGCTCTGCCGCCCGCAGTGGCGGCGGGTGCTGCGGCCTCGGTCCGGCACCTTAAGGCTAGCAACGCTGAGCGCACCGCGCACCAAGCACGTGTGGCCCAAGTACGTGCCCAGCTTGATGCCATCGGCCTGCCGCACATCGAAAACCCCAGCCACATCATCCCCGTGATGGTGGGGGATCCGGTGAAGTGCAAATTTATCTCGGACACGCTTTTGCGGGATCATGGGATCTACATTCAGCCGATCAACTACCCCACAGTTCCCAAAGGGACTGAACGGCTGCGGATCACGCCGTCACCGGTTCACACCGCGCAGGATGTGGCGAAACTGGTATCTGCGCTTGAGGTGCTTTGGACGCAATGCCAACTGGCGCGGCAGCCTATCGCAGCCCAGTAAACGGTCTAGATCAGCTTCGGATCACCCATTGCGTCCAACAGGACATGCGTGGTCATGGCTCCGATCCACATGCACAGTACTGCAACCCACGCCGTCATGGCAAAGATCGCGCCCCCGGACATGCCCGCGCCCACGGCGCAGCCCCCCGCCAACATACTGCCAAAGCCCATCAAAACGCCGCCAAGTAGATAGCGTTCCATGGGCACGTTCGGCTCAAACCGTTGGATACGTGCCTCGCCCATTACAAAAGCCGCAACCATCGCGCCGAAAAACACCCCTGGGACAAGGCCCATGCCAAAGCTTGCCGGCATTGTAGGCGCTGTGACAAGGGTCATCAGTGTGTCGGTGGATGGGCCGGTAAAGGTTACGGACTGCACCGCGACCATCTCAAATGACGCGTTGGCGATGGCGTAGCTGCCCTGCCACCCTGCATAAACCGCGAGGCCAACAACCACTGCGCCCACAAGGTCACTTCTTGGGGCGCCAAGGCGTGGCCCAAAGACCAGCACGGCCATAAGGCAAGTGGCGCATAACGCGATCGCTACGGGCAAAAGCGGACTTTCCGGCGCAAAAAGGGCACGCGCTGCACCGCCGTTAACGAGCCAAAGCCCAGCTAGGTTTTCGCGCACAGGCGAAAGAAACCCACTCAGTGAGGCTTGTGCCGTTAACGTCAGAACCAGCCCCGTTATGATCGCCCGCAGGTTGCCAGAGGCCGAAAGCACCAGCAATCGGCTGGCGCAGCCCCGCGCGAGGATCATCCCGACGCCAAACATCAGCCCACCAATGATTGCCCCCGACATAGAGCCAACGCTGGCCAATTGACGCGCGTTTGAGACATCTAGCGCACCGATCCAAATGGCGCTTTGGACGCTGACGACCGCAGTGGTAAAAGCCGCAAGCCAGATCATCAGCTTGGGACCGACCCGCCCTTCGGCCAATTCTGCAGTGGCCGCGCGCAGGCAAAACCGGGAACGATAGGCCGCCAACCCAAAAACCGTCCCGACCATAAGGCCAAGCGCCAACATCAGTGTCGGCTCTCCGAAGGTGTCGATTAAGGTTTCCATATGGCGCCCTTTTGATCCTTTCGTTGGCCTATCGCCTTTGTGCGCCCAGATCGTTGACCTAGGTCAAAATCGGCTTGGATGTGGGGGGCTATTCGAACTCCATCTGTTCGAACACGAAGCCTGCATTTTTCGTGGCCAGTTCCTCGAATGTATCGAGGTTGCGATAGGCGCTTTGATCCACGTAGTAAGCCCCGGCCAAATCGCCGCCGTCCTCTAGGTGCGCGCCCACGACCGCACGCAGGTGCACAAGGTAGTCGCGGGTATAGCGGCGGACTTGGTCCATGTTGGTGGGGTGGCCGTGGCCGGGGATCACATAAGTCGCGCCCAAGGGCTCAAAGTAGGTGTCCCACGTTTCGATCCAGTCATAGACAATCGTGTCCTCAAAGATCGGCAACATCCGCTCATGAAATGCCATGTCCCCCGCAATCACGAGGCTTTGGTTCGGCAACCATACTTGCGTGTCGCCTGGGCTATGAGCGGGGCCAAGGTGCAAGACCTCGATGCGAAAATCGCCCATTTCAACGATGTATTCGTCTTCGAATGTGAGGGTCGGAGGGGCGACAAATGTGCCCTGGGCCTTATCGCGGTTGTACCGCTTCATGCCCTCGAGGATGCGGTGGCCGTTTTCCGTGATTTCATGAGCGGCATCAACGTGGGCGAGGATGGGTACACCCTGTTCCGCCCAGTACGAATTGCCCAGCATGGCGTGGCCTTGGGCGTTTTCATCGATGACCAGTTTGACGGGCTGGTCGGTGATACTTTTGATTTCCTCGTGCAAGGCCTCGGCCAAAACATAGGCCGCGCCACCATTCACGACGACCACTCCGTCGCCGGTGATGATAAAGCTGAGGTTGTTGTTGTGGCCCGTGTTTTCATACGTCGGCGGGGCGGTTGCCCCGATGGCGGACCATACGTGGGGGATGACCTCAACCGGCTTGGAGTAAAGCGGCGAGCCAGGGTATTGATCGGCAATGTCCTCGCTGGCCCAAACGGGTGATGCGATGCAAAGGGCGGCAATCAGGACGCGCAGGCTCATGTGGACACAAAGCGGTAGGCGCTTCCCTCTTTTTCGGCCCGCCCCATGCCGCCGTCTGGCAGGTGAAAGCCAATCAATGCCATCTGTTCTTGGCTCAGGCGGTCCAGCAGCATTTGGCGCGTTGCGGCAGCCGTAGCGCCATCCTGATCCGAGCCACTTTCCCAGCTCGGCTTTGCAAAAGCCACGTGATGGTTGCCAATTGCATCCCCCACAACCAAGGCAGCGTCTGTGCCTTGTCGAACCTCAAATGCCATGTGCCCCGGCGTGTGGCCGGGGGTTGAGATTGCAGCAATACCGGGCAGCACCTCGTTGCCGTCGTCAAACAGCATCACGGCATCCTCAATCGCCTCCATCCGTCGCTTGGCACCGACGGCAAAGGCGGCACGGGCATCGCCGATGGTGTTTACGGTTTCGGGGTTCCACCAGTAATCCCATTCTGCACGGCCCATCATGTACTTGGCCTCATAGAAGAGCGGCTCGTCAAAGTCGTCTAACAGGCCCCAAATGTGATCGGGGTGCGCGTGGGTGAACAACACATGCGTGATGTCCTCTGGGGATAGGCCGATGGCATCGAGGCTGTCGACGATCGTGCCCGCGGTGGGCATAAAGTCCGGGCCAGAGCCTACGTCAAACAACACGGTGTTGGTGCCATCGCGATACAGCGCGAGGTTACATTCCGGTGTCAGTCGCGCACTATCTTGGCCGTATCGCGCCAAGATTGGGGCCAGCTCATCCTTGGGCATCGGGTCAAAGATAAAGCTGCCGGGCAACATCAGAGAACCATCACTGACCGTCGTCAATGTAGCGGATCCAAGCGCCATGTTCGCCGTGGCCAAGTGGGGCATCGCGCCAAGAACGGGCAGGGCGGCGGCGCCTTGCAAAAATGTGCGGCGTGAGAGTGTCACGATCTTCCTCCGATAAATTCTTGAATGTGAATATGAATGTATTTTTGGATCAAAGCAAGAAAATGCAGACGTCCTTGCATCAACACGCAAATGTGACAAGCGGTTAAGTGACAGTGGGCATATCGATGTGGGACCAGTGGCTCAAAGCACAGCCTCGAAACTCAAAACCCCGAGGGAAACAAACGCGGTCATGGAATTCGTTTTTGCCTATTTAGCGGGTCTTTTGACGTTGATTAACCCCTGCGTGCTGCCGGTTTTACCCATTGTGCTGGTTACCGCGCTGAATGCGCACCGCGCGGGTCCGCTGGCGTTGGCTGCGGGGATGAGCGTGTCGTTTGTCGTGTTTGGCGTGTTGGTCACGGCCTTTGGCGCGAGTGTTGGATTGACCCAAGATCGGCTGGCCCAAATCGGCGCGCTCTTGATGATGGCCTTTGGTCTGATCCTTGTGGTGCCAATGTTCGCCCAACGGTTTGAGATGGCGACAGCGGGTGTCGCAGCTGGGGCCGATACGCGCATGAATGCCATGAACGCGGGTTCGCTGTGGGGGCAGTTCGCGGGTGGTTTGTTGCTGGGTACAGTGTGGTCGCCGTGTATCGGTCCGACGCTTGGGGGCGCGATTGCGCTCGCGTCTCAGGGCGAAAACCTTGGCTATGTCACTCTGATTATGGTGGCCTTTGCGATGGGGGTGTCGACCCTTATTTTGGGCTTGGGTTTCGGCGCCCAAGAGGCCATTCGGCCCCGTGCACAGGCGCTTCGCGGTTTGGCAGAACGGTCCAAGCCGATCATCGGGGCCACGTTTCTTGCAATCGGGGCACTGTTGTTTTTTGAGGTTCACCACCTGATCGAAGGATGGCTTTTGAATGTGATGCCGATCTGGCTGCAAGATCTTTCTGTTTCCATTTAGTAAAAGGATACCGCTATGCACCGTCGTCTTTTCCTAGCTGCTGGCCTGTCGCTGGCGTTGACCCCGTTGAGCGGGCAGGCCGCAAATTTTGTCTATTATACACCGGGCGTGATTGAGGCGGCTTTGGCCGAAGGCAAAACCGTGTTCGTAGATTATTCGGCCACATGGTGCGGCACGTGCAAACGGCAGGAACGGGTCATTAACGCCCTGCGCGCGGATGATCCCAGCTATGACGCAGGAATGACGTTTGTGAAGGTGGATTGGGACACCTATAAAGCCGATGACGTGACCGTGTTTCGCGGTATCCCACGGCGTTCAACGCTGATCGTCCTGCGTGGTGAGGATGAGTTGGGCCGTGTGGTCGCAGGCACGTCAAAGGCTCAGATCAAGGCGCTGATGGATGCCGGGTTGTCTGCGCCTCAGGGGTAAAAGCAGGCAGTGAGGATGCGCAGTGGCCGAAAATTGGATTGACCGGTTCCCCGGCTTGATGAGCCTGCCCGCCGAGCTGCAAAACGATTTGGTGGGCGGCTCAGAGGTGATTTCCTTGCCGCGCGGCACCACGATTTTTCGCCCAGGCGAGGCGGCGGATAGGTTGCTGTTGCTGTTAGAAGGCACGATCTGCGTCACGCAAAAATCCGAAACTGGCCGAGATGTTACGCTCTACCGGGTCAGCGAAGGGGACAGCTGTATCCTCACGACGGCCTGCGTGCTGGCCTTTGAGGAATATTCCGCCGAAGGCATAGCCGAGACAGATATGCGGGCCGTTGCAATTCCACGTGCAACATTTGACGACATGCTCGTGCGCTCCCCCATTTTTCGGGAATTTGTGTTCAAAGCCTATTCCAAGCGGATCACGGATCTGTTCGCCTTGGTGGACGACATTGTGTTCCAACGGATGGATGTGCGGCTTGCGGCGCGGCTGCTGGAACTGGCCGATGAACGCGGCATCGTGCGGGCAACGCATCAGGCGCTGGGCACCGAGTTGGGCACCGCGCGAGAAGTCATTTCCCGCACTCTTGCGGAATTCCAACGCCGCGGCTGGGTTGAACAATCCCGCGGTGAGGTCAGGCTGGTTGCTATGGCCGATTTGCAGCGGATGGTGCGCAAAGCGCACGCTCAATAACCTATCGTTAATAATCCAACCAAACAGTGACAAATGTCACCGTCACATTGGGGTGTCCCATGCCAAAGTCATGATGATCTGATTCTGAAAAGGAGATCGACATGACGACGAATATGGGAAAACTGGACCGTGGCGCACGTGTCGCTGTCGCGTTGGTCCTGCTGTTTTTGGCCTTGGTTTTCGGTGCATTTGGCGGTGGCATCTTGTTCTACCTCGCCATCGGTGTGGCCGCTGTGTTCACCCTGACCGCACTGGTAGGCAATTGCCCCCTCTACAGCATCATCGGCCTCAAAACTTGTCGGGATTGCTGAATGTTTGAGACAGAATTCACACTTTGGATGTCGCTTGGCGGCGGCATCCTGATCGGGCTGGCGGCCACACTTTTGATGCTGGTGCAGGGGCGGATTTTTGGGGCTACGGGCGTGTTGGCGGGGCTGGTTCAGCCCACCTCGCGCACGGATTTTACGTGGCGGGCTGTATTGCTGGGGGGCATGGTTTCTGGGCCTCTGGTGATCCTCGCGCTCACCGGCGCGATGCCAACTGTCACGGTGCCCGTGTCTAACACAATGTTGATCGTGGGCGGGTTAATCGTGGGCATTGGCGGCACGTTTGGATCTGGCTGCACGTCGGGGCATGGCGTGTGCGGCATGGCGCGGCTGTCGCCTCGGTCCCTTGCGGCGACGCTGACATTCATGGCGACAACGGGTGCCACCGTCTACGTCGTGCGCCACGTGATCGGAGGATAAACCATGCGCTTGTTTTTGACATATTTCATAGGTCTCATCTTTGGGATCGGGATCTTGATCTCTGGCATGGCTAACCCGGCCAAAGTTCTGAACTTCTTTGATGTTGCAGGCACTTGGGACCCGTCCTTGATGTTCGTCATGGGCGGCGCGCTGGTCACGACGTTCATAGGGTATCGGCTGACATTGGGCCGCAAGGCCCCATTGTTCGGGGCTGAATTCTCGCTCCCGACGGCGCGCCAGCTTGATGCAAAACTGTTGGGTGGGTCCGCGTTTTTCGGCGTGGGCTGGGGTATTGCGGGCTTTTGCCCGGGCGGCGCGTTGCCCGCTTTGGGCACTGGCCGCAGCGAGGTTCTGATTTTCGTCGTGGCTCTGATTGCCGGAATCCTCATTGCCAAACTTATTCAATCCATAGCGGCGCGTGCTGCGCAGGCCGCGTGATCGCCCTAGGAGGATACATTATGACTGACTACCCAGTTAATACGTCCTTGAAACCTGATGTGCAGGCCTTCTTTGACGCTGCCACGAATACGATCAGCTACATTGTCAAAGACCCGGCATCTAATAGCTGTGCCATCATCGACAGCGTTATGGACATCGATTACGCGGCGGGTCGGATCACCTTTGAGCATGCGGATGAATTGATCCGACAGGTAAAGGCCCGCGGCCTGACCCTTGAGTGGATTATTGAGACCCACGTCCACGCGGATCACCTAAGTGCCGCTCCCTATATCCAAGAACGATTGGGCGGCAAAATCGGTGTGGGTTCTAAAATCACAGTAGTGCAGGACGTTTTTGGCAAGGTCTTTAACGAGGGGACCGAGTTTCAGCGTGACGGCAGCCAGTTTGATGCCTTGTTTGAGGATGGCGATCGCTACCGCATCGGTGAGATGGAGTGTTTTGCCATGTATACGCCGGGTCACACGCCTGCGTGCATGGTGCATGTGATGGGCGATGCGGCCTTTGTGGGCGACACGTTGTTTATGCCGGATGGCGGCTCAGCCCGGTGTGATTTTCCGGGCGGCTCTGCAGAGACCTTGTACGACAGCATTATGAAGGTGCTCGCGCTGCCTGATGAGACACGACTGTTCATGTGCCACGACTACGGCCCCAATGGTCGCGACATCCAGTGGGAAACCACGGTGGCCGATGAAAAAGCCCATAACATCCACGTGGGCGGTGGCAAAACCAAGGAAGACTTCGTGAAGTTTCGCACCGAGCGGGACGCGCAGTTAGATATGCCACGGCTGATTATCCCGTCGCTACAAGTCAACATGCGCGCAGGTGAAGTGCCAACCGACAAGGACGGTAATCCGATGCTCAAAGTGCCGGTCAACGTCCTTTAGGCGCAGGGGAGACGGTTTCATGGATATCAAAAGACTCTCGCCTCAGGTCTCTGTTAGCCGCCAGATTACGGCTGCGGATGTGGATGAGGTTGCGAAGCATGGCTTTCGCGCGATCATATGCAACCGGCCTGATGGGGAAGGCGCAGATCAGCCCAATTTCGATGAAATCGAAGTCGCAGCCAAAGCCGCCGGGCTGCGGGTTGCATATGTCCCCGTTACAGCGGGGATGGTGACGGATGATGATGTGGTGGCTTTTGCCTACGCCTTGGCCGAGTTGCCTCGGCCCATCTTGGCCTATTGCCGAACGGGCACACGGTCGGCCACGCTATGGTCCTTTCATGAGGCGGGCAAACGCCCGATGCCCGATATCTTAGCCGCGACCAAAGCGGCGGGCTACGACATGAACGGCGTGGCGCGCCGCATCGCCAACGGGGGCAAGACCCCCACCGACACGGGCGACGCACACTTTGAGGTGGTCATCGTCGGGGCCGGTGCTGCGGGCATCTCAGTGGCGGCAAGTCTAAAGGCGCGTGATCGGGATCTGAGCATCGCTGTCATCGATCCTGCCGACGTTCATTATTATCAGCCCGGTTGGACCATGGTGGGGGGCGGCATATTCACGGCGGAACAGACCGCGAAAACCATGGGCAGTCTCATCCCGAAGGGGGTGCATTGGATCAAATCAGCTGTTGCTGCATTTGAGCCGCAGGCAAACGCCGTTATCTTGGATGGGTGCCGTGTGGTGAAATACGACCGCCTTGTGGTGTGCCCGGGGTTAAAGCTGGATTGGGCCGGGGTTGAGGGGCTTGAGGAAACGCTGGGTCGCAATGGCGTGACCTCAAACTACCGTTATGATCTGGCTCCCTACACGTGGGAGCTGGTGCGCCAGATGACCGCCGGGCGGGCCATTTTCACGCAACCGGCTATGCCGATCAAATGTGCAGGTGCGCCACAAAAAGCGATGTATCTGTCAGGTGATGCGTGGCATCGGCGCTGCGTACTGGATAACATCGATATTCAGTTCATGAACGCAGGTGGTGTGTTGTTTGGGGTCAAGGACTACGTGCCGGCCTTGGAAAAGTACGTAGAAAAATACGACGCAACGCTGAACTTCTTTCATACACTTCGCGCGGTGGATGGCGCGACCAAAACGGCCACCTTTGACGTAGAAAAGCCGAATGAACCCGCGACATCCCTGACGGTAGAGTTCGACGTGATCCACGTGTGTCCGCCACAAACCGCGCCGGATTTTATCCGCGTGTCGCCCTTGGCAGATGCAGGCGGTTGGGTGGACGTAGACCAAGCCACACTGCGGCACAAAGAATTTGAGAACATCTGGTCATTGGGTGACGTGATGAACGCACCCAACGCCAAGACCGCTGCCGCCGCCCGAAAACAGGCCCCAACGGTCGCAGATAACATCATGGCCGACATCAATGGGCGTTCCGCGACCGCGCAATATGACGGCTATGGATCGTGCCCGCTAACGGTTGAACGGGGCAAGATCGTGCTGGCGGAGTTTGGCTACGGCGGCGTGCTTAAACCTAGCTTCCCCTCGTTTATTATTGATGGAACCAAGCCCAGCCGGGCGGCGTGGTTCCTGAAGGAAACGTTGCTGCCGCCGATCTATTGGAAGGCGATGTTGCGCGGCAAAGAGTGGCTTGCCAAGCCAGAGAAAGTGAATGTCGCAGCGGAGTAGGCCTGCTGCGGCGCCCAAGGGGCGTGTTGTGTGAACAAGAGCGCCCCTTGGGCTTTGCCCGGCACCTTCCCGTCGGGCTCCCCTGCGGTGGCAGCGACGTCCCCTCGTTGTCACCGCCTTGATTATGATGAGACCACCGATGCACCATCTGCGCCAGTACCTTCCGATCCTTGACTGGGGGCGAAGCTACAACCGCCATGCTCTGTCCAATGACCTTATTGCGGCCGTCATCGTGACGATCATGCTGATCCCGCAATCGTTGGCCTATGCGATGTTGGCGGGTTTGCCGCCCGAGGCGGGGATCTATGCCTCAATCGTGCCGATTATGTTGTATGCCGTGTTTGGCACCAGCCGGTCGTTGGCAGTCGGGCCCGTGGCAGTGGTGTCGTTGCTGACAGCCTCAGCGATTGGCCAAGTGGCAGAACAGGGCACGGCGGGATACGCAGTTGCTGCGCTGACGTTGGCAGGCCTGTCGGGGGGGATGCTGTTGGCGATGGGCCTGCTGCGGCTGGGCTTTCTGGCGAACTTCCTGAGCCACCCGGTGATATCGGGGTTCATCACGGCGTCGGGGATCTTGATCGCTGGAAGTCAGTTAAAGCACATTTTGGGGATTGAAGCCCACGGCCATACGTTGCCTGAAATTCTCAGCGCGTTGGTGTCCCATCTGCCGGACATTCACCTGCCTACGGTCGTGATCGGCGTCAGTGCGATTGCATTTTTGTTCTGGGTCCGCAAACATCTGAAATCCACGCTCAAGCGCATAGGCACGCCGGGGTTGTTGGCTGATGTCCTGACAAAAGCTGGTCCGGTTGGTGCCGTGGTCGCAACGACGGGCGCGGTCTGGGGCTTGGGCTTGTCGGATCAAGGCGTGCGCATCGTCGGCGCCGTGCCGCAAAGCCTGCCGCCCTTAACGCTGCCCAGTTTTGCACCTGACCTTGTAGGGGCGTTGATCATACCTGCCATCTTGATTTCGGTCATTGGCTTCGTCGAGAGCGTGTCGGTCGCCCAAACGCTCGCGGCCAAGAAACGCCAACGGATTGACCCAGACCAAGAGCTGATCGGTTTGGGGGCGGCGAATATCGGCGCGGCCTTCACGGGGGGGTACCCTGTGACGGGGGGCTTTGCGCGCTCGGTCGTGAATTTCGATGCAGGGGCCGAAACCCCGGCCGCGGGCGCATTTACGGCCATTGGTCTGACGATCGCGGCCGTTGCCCTGACGCCGTTGGTGTATTTCCTGCCCAATGCCACGCTTGCAGCCACAATTATCGTGGCGGTTCTGGGCCTTGTGGATCTGTCGATCCTGAAAAAGACTTGGGGCTATTCGCGGGCGGATTTTACGGCTGTGGCCGCCACGATCCTGTTGACGCTCGGCTTGGGGGTCGAGATCGGTGTGGCCGCCGGGGTCATCATCTCAGCGTTGTTGCACATCTATCAAACTTCGCGGCCTCATGTGGCTGAGGTTGGCTTGGTTCCCGGCACTCAGCACTTTCGCAACATCCACCGCCACAGCGTTATCACAGACCCTAGCCTTGTGACCCTGCGCGTGGATGAAAGCCTTTATTTCGTAAACGCTCGGTTTCTTGAGGATTTGATCCAAAAGCGCGTGACGGAGGGGCCATTGATCAAGAACGTCGTACTGATGTGTTCTGCCGTCAATGACGTTGATTATTCTGCCCTTGAGAGCCTTGAAGAAATCAACCAACGCCTCGCGGATATGGGCGTTGGGCTGCACCTGTCGGAAGTGAAAGGGCCGGTGATGGACCGGCTCAAACGATCCCACTTGTTGGGTGCATTAAATGGTCGGGTGTTTTTGGCGCAATTTGATGCTTGGCAAGCTTTGACCGACCCGCATACGCCGCTCGCCCGTGTGGCGGAGTGAGTGATACGCGAAGCGGCGCCTCGCTAAGGTGGCGCCGCTTTTAGTGGTATTTGGTAAGTAATGACTTACTCAGCGGCCTCAGGTGACGATCCGTCGGACGACCCGCGACTGCGTTTCCACTGGCCGTAGAGGCCATAAACCAGCGAGGCGACTGACAGCGTAAGCAGTGTCGCTGCAATCGGGCGCATCAGAAACTCACTATAGTCAAACTGCGTAATCATCAGGCCTTGGCGCAAGCTGGTCTCGGCGATGGGGCCGAGGACGAGGCCAATGATGAAGGACGCCACAGGGTAGCTCATGACCCGCAGCAACACCCCGATAAGGCCAAAGCTAAGCATCACCGCGATGTCGAACATGTTGGCATTCAGCCCATAGACACCGGTGATACACATCACCACGATCGCGGGGCCGACATAGGCGTAGGGGATCGTGAGGATGAGCGCAAAATACCGCGCCGCACGGATGCCAAAGATCAGCATCAAGACATTCGCCAGCATCATTGAGATGAACACGGTATAGACCAAAAGGGTGTTGTTTTCCATCAACAGTGGGCCGGGCACGATCCCGTGGATCGTTAGACCGCCAAGCATCACAGCTGTGGTTGCACTGCCGGGAATGCCCAAAGCCAGCAGCGGTATCATGGATCCCCCAACGGCTGAGTTGTTGGCGGCTTCGGGGGCAGCAATCCCTTCGGGCACACCTGTGCCAAATTTCTCCGGGCGCTTGGACCACCGTACCGCTTCAGAATAGCTGATGAAGGCCGCCGTGGTTGCGCCCACGCCGGGCAGGGCGCCGATGATAGAGCCAATCACGGACGAACGCGCCAGCGTGCCCTTTACTTCGCCCATTTCTTCCCGGGAGGGCAGCTTGGTCGAAACGTTGGTGATCACATTTGATGGTGTGCTGCCCTCACTCACCCGGCTCAGCACCTCTGCTAGTGCGAACGTGCCGATGATGACGGGGACAAAGCTGATCCCTGTCAGCAGCATCAGGTTGTCAAAGGTATACCGTTCAAAGCCGGTGATTGGGTCTAGGCCCACGGTAGCTACGCCAAGTCCGATCAGGCCTGCCACCAGTCCCTTGAGTACCGAGCCGGAGCCGATAGAGGCAATTGCCGAGATGCCTAAAATGGCCAGTGCAAAGTATTCCGCCGGGCCGAATGCCAAAGCCAGTTGTGCCATAGGCGGGGCGAGCAGCATCAACACCAATGTGCCGAAGATGCCGCCAATCGCGGAGGATGCGAGTGCGATGCCCAGTGCCTTGCCGCCCTGACCGTTGCGCGCCATTGGATAGCCATCCAAGGCGGTGCAGGCGGCTTCGGGCGAGCCGGGGGTGTTGAACAAAATGGCCGAGATTGAGCCGCCAAACGTCGCGCCAACATAGACGCCGCCCAAAAGCAGCAGGCTTTGTTCCGGAGAAAAGGCGTAGGTGAACGGGATCAAAAGCGCGACCCCAACAATGCCCGTCAGCCCCGGCACCGAGCCAAAGGCGATGCCCCATAGCACGCTGAATACGATGAAGGCGATGTTGACCGGGCTGCCGAAGATAAAGGCAAAGGCCTCGAGATAGGCTTCCATTGCGGCGGCTCCCTAGTAGAACATCAGGCTGAATTGATAAAACACACCGTCACCGCGCGGCACGGGCAGGCCCAGAACCTTGGTGAACAATGCCGTGAGCGCGATGGTGAACACCGGCGCAAAGATGATCTTGGTCACCGGGCGTCCTCCGTGCAGCGAAAACGCTGCCACCCAAAGGAAGGCGACTGTCGCAAGCAAAAATCCCACACGATCGAACGTAAAGAAGTAGAGCAAGACCAAGATGCCCATCGCGGCCATCCGGCCGATGCGAGCCCAGTCCATGGTGATGGTTTCACCAATCCGCGATGTCCGTCGTTCTTGCCACCATGCGTAGGCGTTTTGTGCCGCGATAATGCCTGTCAGGATGGCTGCGACGCCGGTCACGATCTTGGGCCAAAAATCGGTATCAATCTGGGCATAGCGCGGAGATCCGCGGAACCCATCCGCCACGAACCAAAGGAAAATACAGGCCACGCACAAGAGCATGGCAAACGCGAAATCAAGCGCGTGCTTGGACATGGTGTCCTCCGTCACTGAGCGGAAA
>NZ_CEZFMW010000056.1:0-22574 GCF_982993085.1 Thalassobacter sp.
CCCCCTAGCGATGATCCCAAAGGGAGGCAGACATGACACAGCCAAATATTCTGATCTTCATGGTGGACCAACTCAACGGAACGCTGTTTCCCGATGGCCCGGCCCATTGGTTGCACGCCCCCAACCTCAAGCGATTGGCCGCACGCTCCGTCCGGTTTGCCAACGCCTACACCGCATCACCGCTGTGCGCGCCAGCGCGGGCCAGCTTTATGTCCGGGCAACTGCCGTCCCTGACACGGGTCTATGACAATGCCGCCGAATTCAGTGCAGAAATCCCGACCTATGCCCACCACCTGCGCCGGGCGGGGTACCAAACCTGCCTATCGGGCAAAATGCACTTCGTCGGTCCAGATCAATTGCACGGCTTTGAGGAACGGCTGACCACCGATATCTATCCCGCCGATTTCGGCTGGACCCCAGACTACCGCAAACCCGGTGAACGGATCGACTGGTGGTATCACAACATGGGGTCTGTCACGGGCGCAGGCGTGGCCGAAATCTCGAACCAATTGGAATACGACGACGATGTCGCGTTTCAGGCCACCCAAAAGGTTTATGACTACGCACGTGGATCAGATGACCGGCCATGGTGCCTGACGGTCAGCTTTACCCACCCGCATGACCCTTACGTCGCACGCAAGAAATACTGGGACCTTTACGAGGATTGCGAACACCTCCTGCCGGAGGTGAGCGACCTTGGCTATGACAACCAAGACCCCCATTCTCAGCGCATCTTTGATGCCAATGACTGGCGCAGCTTTGACCTTACGGAAGAGAATATCAAGCGCTCCCGCCGGGCATATTTCGCCAACATCTCCTACCTCGACGATAAAATCGGAGAGGTATTGGAGGCGCTGGAAAGCACCCGCCAAGAGGCCGTGATCCTGTTTGTATCAGACCATGGTGACATGTTGGGTGAGCGGGGGCTGTGGTTCAAAATGTCCTTCTTTGAAGGCTCTGCCCGCGTGCCATTGATGCTGTGCGCACCCGATATCGCCCCATGCAGCGTGACGGAGCCGATGTCCACAATCGACCTCTGCCCTACCTTGTGTGATCTGGCTGGGGTTTCCATGGATGAGGTCGCGCCTTGGACCGAAGGCACATCGCTTTTGCCATTTGCCAGAGGCGAGGTCCGCACCGCCCCCATCGCCATGGAATACGCAGCCGAGGCCAGCTACGCCCCGATGGTCGCCCTGCGTTATGGCCAGTGGAAATACACCCGTTGCACGCTGGACCCAGAGCAGTTGTTCAACCTTGATGACGACCCCCATGAGTTGACCAACCTTGCCGATAATCCCGCCCACCAAGGCACGCTGACCTCGTTGCGGCACAAGTCGGAGGCGCGCTGGGACCTGGCGCGTTTTGATGCTGAAGTCCGCGCCAGCCAAGCCCGCCGATGGATCGTCTATGAGGCCCTGCGCGAAGGTGGCTACTATCCGTGGGACTACCAGCCTTTGCGCCGCGCATCAGAACGATACATGCGCAATCACATGGATCTCAATGAGCTAGAGAACAGCAAGCGCTTTCCCCGTGGGGAATAGACAAGGATATGTCGCAAACGCGCGGGTGAGGCGCGAAATGCATCCGTAATTAGGGCGCAAAGGAGAATTTCTCATGCGGACCCATGCTCAGGCAGTTGTTATCGGGGGCGGCGTTATTGGCTGTTCCATCCTCTATCACTTGGCCAAATTGGGGTGGACCGACAGCGTGCTGTTGGAACGCGATGAGCTGACCTCTGGCTCCACGTGGCACGCGGCGGCGAACATTCACGGATTGCATGACAACACCAACATCACGCGCATCCAAAACTACACGATGGACCTGTATAACGCCCTAGAGGCCGAAACCGGCCAATCATGCGGCGTGTTTCAGCCCGGCTCACTGTATCTGGCCCAGACCGAGGCTCGCGAACACCAGCTGCGCCTGCAAGCGGCCAAAGCGAAATACTACGGCCTGCAATTCCACGAAGTCACCCGCGATGAGGCCGAGCGCCTGCACCCGCTGGTCAACTATGACGGTATTCGCTGCATCATGTTCGAACCCTCGGGCGGGAATGTGGACCCTTCGGGCGTAACCAACGCCTACGCCACCGGCGCGCGGCAAATGGGGGCCGAAATCCTGCGGTTCACCCCCGTAACCGGCACCGAGCAACAGCCGGACGGATCATGGATTGTGCGCACCCCCAAGGGCGACATCCGCACGGAATGGGTTATCAATGCAGCTGGCCTATGGGGGCGTGAGGTTGGCAAACTGGCGGGTCTTGATCTGCCCCTGCAACCGACCGAGCACCAGTATTTCGTGACCGAAACAATCCCGCAGATCGCAGGTATGGACAAACGCCTGCCATCAGTCGCGGACCGTGACGGCGAATATTACCTCCGCCAAGAGGGTCAGGGGCTTTTGGTCGGCGCCTATGAGCGCGACCTGAAATTCTGGGCCGAGGACGGCACGCCACAGGACTTTGGCCACGACCTGTTTGACGGCGATCTTGACCGGATCGAAGACAACATCATGCGTGCCATCGACCGGGTGCCTGTGGTGGGTGAAGCCGGGATCAAGCGGATCATCAATGGTCCGATGATTTGGTCACCCGACAGCAACGTGCTGTTTGGCCCCGTACCCGAATTGCGCAATTACTTCTGCTGCAACGGCATTATCCCCGGTTTCTCACAATCGGGCGGCATGGGGCTGATGGCGGCGGAATGGATCACCCGCGGCGAAAGCAGCTATGACATGTTCGCATGGGACGTGGCACGCTTTGGCGATTGGGCCGATGCAGCCTTCACCAAGGCACGCGTGGGCGATCAATACGCGCACCGGTTCTCGATCCACTTTCCCAATGAGGAACGTGAGGCAGGCCGCCCTGTGCGCACCCGCCCCGTTTATGAAATGCAAAAGGACCTCGGCGGAGTTTTTGGCCTGAACTACGGGTGGGAACACCCCGCGTGGTTCGCGGACACGCCGGGCACCAAAGACACCAACGGCTTTACCCGCCAAAACTGGTGGGCCCCAGTGGGCGATGAATGTCGGATGCTGCGCGAGCACGCAGGCATCATCGACATCTCAAATTTCGCCAAATACACGGTGCGGGGTACAGGTGCCTCTGACTGGTTAGACGCAATTTTCGCCAACAAGATGCCACGCGCCGTGGGCCGGTCCTGCCTGACGCCTCTGATCGGGGTGAACGGCGGCATCGCGGGTGATTTTACTGTGACCAAGCTGGGCGATGAGGATTTCCTCATCATCGGGTCCGGCGCGGCAGAGCGGTATCACCAACGGTTCTTTAACGCAGTCGCCCGCCCGGACACAGTCGCGTTCGAAAGCCAAACACAGGCCATGTGCGGATTTAACGTGGCAGGCCCCAAAAGTCGGGACCTGCTCGCGCGGCTCACGAACGCGGATCTGTCGACCGAGGCGTTCCCGTTCATGCGGTCCGCGCGTATCACATTGGCGGGGATCGATTTGGTCGCCCTGCGGGTCAGCTTTACCGGTGATCTGGGGTGGGAATTGCATTGCCGAACCGAGGATCAAGTGGCCCTTTATACCGCGTTGTTGGATGCTGGGCGCGACCTTGGCGCAGGCCCAGTAGGCAGCCGTGCCCTGATGTCGTTGCGCATCGAAAAGGGCTATGGCTCTTGGAGCCGTGAATATTCGCCCGAATACTGGCCACAGGAAGTTGGGTTCGAACGCCTGTGCAAGCTGGATAAGGATTTCCTCAACAAGGACGCCTATGTCGCGCTTAAGGACAATCCTGCGCGTGAGATGCTTTCGATCATCGAAGTGCTTGACGTCACCGACGCGGATGCCACCGGAGGGGAGCCGATTTTCCTTCCCGATGGGACACCTGTGGGCCGCGTCACCTCTGGCACGTACGGCTACACGGTCGAAAAATCCCTCGCCCTTGGGTTCCTAAAGGGTGTTGAGGCCGGCGCAGAAGTCGACGTAATGATCTTGGGCAAACCGCACCGTGGCGTCGTGTTGGCCGAACCACCCTTTGACCCCAAAGGCGCACGTCTGCGCGCCTAGGCCACGGGGATCAGTTCGGCTAGCTTAAGCCGCTGGATTTTGCCCGAGGGACCCTTGGGCAATTCATCCAACACATAGATCGCATCGGGCGCTTTGAACGCGCCAACCTTTTCAGCACAGAGCGTGATCAGGTCGGCGGGCTGCAACCCAGACCCCTCGCGCAGACGCACCGCCGCCTCGACCCGCTCCCCGTAGCTATCGCAGGGCCGGGAAAAAGCTGCCGCCTCGATGACGTCCCCGTGGGAATAGAGCGCTTCGTCAATTTCTCGGGGGGCGATGTTTTCACCGCCCTTGATGATCAGCTCCTTCAACCGGCCAGTGACGAAAACGTAGCCATCGGCATCCTTGCGGCCCAAATCGCCGGTGCGCAGCCAATCCCCCGCAAAGCTGGATGCCGTGGCCTCTGGATTCTTGAGGTACTCGCGCATCACATTCGCGCCGCACACGGCAATTTCGCCCTCAACGTCCGGGGGACAGGGGGTCATATCGGGCGCGAGGATCGCGACCTGATTGCCGAACGCCACCCCCGGTGAACCGATTTTACGCGGCCCTGGCGGCAGTGGGTTGGACAAGATTTGCGCCGCCGTTTCCGTCAACCCCATCGTCTCAATGATCGGGACATCGAAGCGGGCCTCAAAGGCGCGCTGCACATCGACCGCCAATGCAGACGAGGCTGATCGACCAAACCGAAGGCGTGTCCGCGTCGCGGCCTCTGGATCTGCGTCCCCATGCAACAAATGACTGATGATTGTCGGCACAACCGAAAACCACGTGGCCTGTGTACGGCCCACATCGGCCCAGAACTGACGCGCGCTAAACCGCTGCGTCACCGCCAACGAACCGCCCGACACCAAGGTGCC
Source organism: Thalassobacter sp. (assembly GCF_982993085.1). Classification (NCBI taxonomy): domain Bacteria; kingdom Pseudomonadati; phylum Pseudomonadota; class Alphaproteobacteria; order Rhodobacterales; family Roseobacteraceae; genus Thalassobacter; species Thalassobacter sp. The sequence continues at coordinate 4,887 of NZ_CEZFMW010000056.1, forward strand.
CATAACAGTCACGCACAAACCGTTGATGTGATAAATCGGCAGGACGCAAAAACCGCGATCCTCAGGCGTCAACGCGTGGGCGACAGCGGTTGTCCAACCACCCGCCAACAGGCTTGCGTGGCTGTGCACCACGCCCTTGGGCCGCCCTGTGGTGCCCGAAGTATACATCAGCAGCGCATGATCCTCGGGGGTGATGTCATGCAATTCCGCGTCCTCACCGGCCAGCGGAATCGCCCTAAGATGTGCGGGCTTGGCCTTCTCGAACACCTCGGCGGCCGCGGAGTGAACATAGGCCACCTGCGCCTCAGAATGCTCAAGCGCGTAGCCAATTGCGTCCGGCCCCGCCGCAAGGTTGATCATCGTCGCGCGGAACCCGCCATACAACGCCCCATAAAGCGCCAATAACCCATCCCGACCATTGGGGTGCAAGATCGCGACACTTGCCCCCTTGGCCACGCCGCGAGATGTCAGATTGCCCGCAATGGCGCGGGCCTGCATCCGCAACTCGCGCCAACCAACGGACGCGGTATCATCGGTGAACACAAACGCTGTCCCACCCGATTGCGCCCGCGCATCGAGCCAGTCGCGAACCGTTCCGCCGGGGGGCACGTCATGGCTTAGCTTCATTGGCCTGCTGCCTCCCAATACTCACCGAATATCTCCGCAAGGCTCGGCTCCCGCGGGGGGATTTCGCGGACGATTTTCGCGGTCTGCATGAAATGCCGCCAATGCAAATTGTCATCCAGTGCATTGCCACCCCATGATCCACAGCCCATCGAAAGCGAAAATGGCATTCCGTTGTTAAACGCCCCGCCTGTCGCAAAACAATGCGCTTGGTTCACGATCACCCGGCAGGTCGGAAGCCGCTGCCCCAAGGCCAAAGCGCGGCTGTCGTCAGTAGAATGCAGGCCAACCGAATGCCCTGCCCCTTGATGCGACAAAATCCGGTCGGTTACGGCAATCGCATCCTCAAAATCGCGGGCACGGTAAAGGGCCACAACACGGCTCAGCTTTTCTCCCGAAAGGGGGTGCTCAGGCCCGATGCCTGTGGTTTCCACGGCAAGAAACGCGGTCCCCTCCGGCACTTCGCCAGAAAAGCCCAAAGCAGCAAGCATCTTGTCGGCATCCTGCGCAATCACTTCGCGGTTCAGGTGACCATCTGGCCAAAGGCTGGCCAATATCCGAGCCTCATCGCGCACCAATGCGCCGCCCACAGCTGCCATCTCGGCCACAAAGGCATCATAAACCGCGTCCAACACCACCAGAGCGTTTTCTGATGAACAAGAGGTCGCGTTGTCGAACGTCTTGGACGCTTTGATCTTGGCAGCAGCTTCCGCAAGGTCGGCGGTTTCATCCACAATGACCGTCACGTTCCCTGCCCCAACCGCCAGCGCGGGCGTGCCGGAGGTATAGGCGCGTTTGACGTTGTTCTGCGAGCCTGTGACAACAATCATGTCCGTCACTTCCAGCAACCGCTGGGTTTTATCCTTGGACCCCGGCGCAGGCACCATTTGCACCAAGTCCGGTTCCTCACCGATTTTGGCAAACTCAGCATGGATATAGCCCAGCAGGACTTCGCACGCAGGCACCCCCTTGGGGGAAGGAGACAAGACAATGGCATTGCCGCACTTAAGCGCGTTGATGATGTTGTTGGCAGGCGTCGCTGCGGGATTGGTTGAGGGCACGACCGCGCCAATTACACCCTTTGGGCGGGCAATTTCGGTAATGCCGGTCACGGGGTCGTCGCGCACAACACCATGGGTGCGCGCGTCTGCGATATCGCGCATCAGACCCAACGTCTTGCGGTGGTTTTTGGTGATCTTGTCAGGCACGTTCCCAAGACCCGTCGTCTCGACCGACAACTCCGCCAGATGCGCATTGCGCCCCGGTTCCATGATGGCCCAAGCGGCTGCCTGCGCGGCACGGTCATAGCGGATTTGGCTGCCGTTGGCCTCATACTCGGCCTGCGCCGTCCGTGCGCGGGCAACGATTGCATCAACCAGCGTCAGATCATCAAGAGCATTCATGTTAGAAATCCTTTGGTCGCCGGGGCGTCGCATATATCGCGCCCCGGCTCATGGTATTGACGGGCCTACAGACCGGCCAAAAGTTCTTTTAGCGTCTGTTCGCGTGCCGCCCACATAGCCAAAACCTCATCGCGGGTCATGATGTGCATGGGCGAGCCACCGGCTTTCATTTTGCCAGCCACGCGGCCGTTGGCGAACATCTCGGGCACAACGGCCGCGAGCTTTTCGATCACCGCATCGGGCGTGCCCTTGGGCACCATGACACCGCGGAAGTTCACGGAGGAATTGTCTACCTCAAGACCCGCTTCCATCATCGTGGGCACGTCAGGCAGGAACTCGTTGCGTTCCAGATCAGCAACCGCGAGGATTTTGACGTTGCCAGCTTCGCGCGCACGAAACGCATCAGACAGGTTGTTGATGCCTGCCATCACGTCGCTTGCAATCACGGCCTTCATCGCAGCAGCACCGCCCCCTTGGGTGGGGATATACGCGATCTTCATGTCGCCTGCTTTTTCCATCTGAAGAGCCGCGATGTGGTGACCCACAAACAACCCCGCCCCCGAGGTCGTCAGTTTGCCGGGGTTCGACTTGGCAAAGTCGATCACATCCTGCAACGAATTGAAGGGGCTGTCATTTGGCACGACCAATACGGCAGGGTCCGCGCCCCAGTTGGCGATAGGCTCAAAGCTGTCAGCAGAATAGCTAACGCCGCCCTTGATCGACTGCGCAATGAAATGCGGAATGTTATAGGCACCCAACGTGTAGCCATCAGCCTCCGCCTGAGAGGCGAGCCAGTTCCAACCCACACGGCCACCCGCGCCGGGTTTGTTGATGATCGCAATGGGCATGCCCAAAGCGTCTTCATTGCCAGCGGTCATTGTCACGATACGGGCCTGAAAATCGGTCGCACCACCAGCGCCGTAGCTGACCATCATCATGATCGGACGCTCAGGATAGTTTTCATCGGCATGAGCGCTGCCGCCCAGTGCCATCAACGCCATCGCGGCGCCGGTCAGGAGATGTTTCATCATCAAGGTTTCCTCCAGTTGGGTTAAAATCTGCCGCTTTTGCGGTTCAGAATAAAACTTCTTTCGGCGTGAACACGTTCAGGAGTTGCGCAAAAAGAAGGTACATGACGGTCGAGAAAACCGCCGTGATTACGGCCCGCTTGATCCAAGTTTTGACCTCACCATGCGGGGCGGGGTCATACAGGCTCAGCAGGATGAAAAAGGCGCCCGTTGTGGCCGTGTAAAAGCCAAGGCCCTTGGCCGCCCAAAAGATATAGATCAGCGCCACCGCCAGCCCTGGCGCAAGGTTGACCATTTGCCGCGCGGATAGCCCCTCTCCGACCTTGGTCCACCCAAGGCAGGCCTTTGCAAAGGTCCAAAGCGCGAGCACGACAAAGACCGTCGATATCAACCGCGGAAACAAAAATGCCTCTGCGGGTTGGGCCGTGTAGCTGATGTAGGTCACGGTCACGCCAACGGCGGCCACGACGCCCGACCCGATGATATGCTGAACGCGCGGAAGGGAGGGGGTCATGCCATGGCCTCTTCTTTTGTGGTGTAGCGGCGGTGACGCAGTTCCATCCAACCCGAATACGCGACCGAAGCCAGAACGACCCCGATCAGAAAGATGTTCAGCGGTCCGTGGAAGAAATAAACAAACGGCCCGTCCGTCGCATTGGCGATCATGGAACCTTGGATAAAGTTGCTTTCTGCGATGGGGCCAAGGATCAGTCCCAGCACCAATGGTGCAGCAGAAAAGCCAAAGCGTTCAAGGAAGTACATCATGATGCCAAGGCTCGCCATGACATAGACATCCCCCATCGAGCTTTGGACGGAGTAGCTGCCAAACAACGCCAGCGCCAACACCACAGCCGCCATTACGCTTTGCGGAACCTGCGCCACGCGGGCGGCCAAACCTGCGACATACAGCCCAAAAATGCACATCAGGATTTGTCCGATCAGCATCGAGTTGATGAACGTCCACGCCACATCCGGGTGGTTATCAAACAGGTCGCTGCCCGGGAAAATTCCGTGGATCAACAAGCCCCCCAGCAGCACCGCTGCCGTAGGCGAACCGGGAATCGAGAGCGTCAGAAGCGGCACAAGTGACGGGCCAACCATCGCGTTGTTGGCCGATTCCGCCGCGATAATGCCCTCCGGATGGCCAGTCCCGAATTTGCTGCTCTCGCGCGAGAACTTCTTGGTTTGGTCATAGGCGACCAAGCCAGCAATCTGTCCGCCCACGCCCGGGATCAAACCGATGATCGACCCCACGGCCGTGCCAATGCCCAAAGCGCGCGGAAACTTGGTCATGGCGCGCACCGCATCGGACACTTTGTGCTTGGCCACTTCCAGCACTTCGGCACCCTCTTCTTTGCGGCCCTTTGCAAACATCGTGATCACCTGCGGGATCGCGAAAAGCCCGATCAAAGCGGCGATAATGTTAATTCCGCCTCCTAGGCTTTCATGAAAAACAAACCGCTGCGCGCCCATGATATCGTCAAATCCGATTGTCGCGAGCCACAAGCCGATGCAGCCCGATAACAGCCCTTTGACCAACGAATTCCCGTCAAGCGACCCGATAATCGTTACCCCAAGGATCGCGAGCCAGAACAAATGCGATGGACCGAACGCCAGCGCCCATTGCGCCAAAACCGGGGTGAGAAAGATCAGCAACATCACGCCAAAGACGCCCCCCACGGCAGACGACAAGAAGCTGAGTTGCAACGCTTTTGCACCCTCACCCTTTTGCGCCATGGTGTGGCCATCCAATGTCGTGGCGATGTTTGCAGGCGCCCCCGGGATCTTGAGCAAAATGGCCGAAACCGCGCCCCCCGCGACCGTTGACGTATAAGCCGCACCCAACAGAATGAGCCCTTGGGCCGCCTCTAGTTGAAAGGTGAACGGGATCAAAAGCGCCACCGCCATCGTCGGCGAAAGGCCCGGCGTCGCACCCAAAATCAGGCCGCCAATGGTTCCCACCATCAACAGCGCAAAGTTAACCGGGGTGAAAACATCACCGAAGTAGAGCAAAAATTCCATGCTTGGGCCTCCCCACCCGTCACATTGGAGGGTTCACGCTAAGGCATGAAAATAGTTTTGCAAATGTTTTCATTTTGGGATTTCCTACCCTCACCGGGAGGGCCACATGACGAAGAAACCCACGATAGATATCGTTGATGTCGCGCGCGAAGCGGGGACGTCGATCTCGACCGTGTCGCGCACCTTCAACCACCCTGATCTGGTAAAACTGACAACACGCCGCCGCGTCGAAGAGGCTGTGCGCAAACTTGGCTACATCCGCAACCGCGCGGCCCAAACCATGCATGGACGGCGCAGCGCCACCATCGGCCTTGTCGTCCCGACGATTGCCCACACCATTTTTGCCGAGGTTGTTCAAGCCTTTACCGATGCCGTCAGCGCAGAGGGTTTTACCATATTAGCCGCTTCACACGGCTACGACCTCAACCAAGAATATGCCATTTTGCGCAAATTTCTGGAGCATCGCGTAGATGGGCTCGCGGTTATTGGGCTGGAACACAACGCCGAAACATTCGCCCTGTTCAAAACCCAAAATGTCCCCACGATGTCGATCTGGAACTACAGCGACACGACCCCAATATCCTGCGTGGGCGCAGATAACCGCGCGGCGGGGGCCTTGGCCGCGCAACATATTGTTGACCTTGGCCACAAAGACATCGGCATTGTCTTTCCGCCCACCACCGGTAACGATCGCGCCCAAGATCGCCTGACGGGCGTGTTGGATACGCTTAACGCAGCGGGGATCATGCCGTGGTACAACGTCGAAACGCCTTATTCCATCTCGGCGGCGAAGGCTGCGATTTCGAACGTCTTGGCTCAACATCCCCGTCCCAGCGCCTTGATCTGCGGCAATGACGTGCTGGCTACCGGGGCGCTTTATGCAGCGCGCCGGGCTGGGCTGCGGGTGCCCGAGGATTTGTCGCTGATCGGCATCGGTGACTTCAAAGGATCGCGCGACATGGAACCCGCGTTAACCACCGTTCGTCTGCCTGCACGTGAAATCGGCACATTGGCGGGACAGCACATGGTGCAATCCATCGTCACCGACGACACAACCGTTCACCGCATCCGCTGCAACACAGAGCTGCAAACCCGCGACACCACTGGCCCTGTGCCAAGCAGCTATTCCGCCGCCTGAAGCGGCACAACGCTTGCGGCGCAGGCGCTCTTTGGCAAACGTAGGAAAATCATCGCGCCATTGGTGACGTCATGCGCCTTTAACGATGCGGCCAAAGTGGTCGCTGTGCAATCAAACCTCTGCTCATTTGCCCTTTGCGCATCTGCCACGACGGACACTTGGATCAGATCGCGCCATGGTGTTGCGTGCAACGCAGCCTCTATGTCAGACGCCGCGCGCACGCCCATGTAGACCGCAACGCAGGTGCCGGGCCGCATCAGCGGCAACCAATCTGGCGCCACGGTCCCATCCGCCAAGTGGCCCGTTGCGAACACGACTGTATCCACCTCATCGCGTGAGGTCAGGACAGTCCCACCAGAAGCCGCGGCCCCACTGGCAGCCGTAACACCGGGTACAATTTCCAGCGGCAGGCCCGCGTCCTCAACGGCGGCGATTTCTTCGGCGGCACGGCCAAAGATACCGGGATCTCCGGCCTTTAACCGCACAACGCGTTGCCCCTGACGGGCTGCGGCCACAAGGCTGGCAGTGATCTTTGCTTGGGGCCAAGTATGACATCCGGGATGTTTGCCGACATACACACGCTCCGCGTCGCGGCGGGCCAGTTCCAGCACCTCCGGGTCAATCAGACGGTCGTAGAAAATGATATCCGCTTCCTGAAGCCGCTGCACACCGCGCAACGTGATCAAATCCTTGCTGCCCGGCCCTGCCCCGACCAACGCCACACTGCCGCCCGTTTCTGCGTGGATATTGCCGGTATGGATCGCGTCTTTGATCAAGCGCGCGGCCTCCCGCTCTGCGCCACGGCCAAAGGCCTCTCGCGGGGCACCTGTAAACACCCAGCGCCACAAATCGCGCCGCGCACGAGGGCCAAGCCGGGCCGCAGCAGCCCCCCGTAACCGCCCTGCAAGGGACGCCAAATCGCCCAATCCTGGCTCTAACACTTGCTCCATCCGGGTCTTGATCTGGCGGGCTAGAACCGGTGCGGTCCCCTCAGTTCCGATGGCCACAACAACCGGGTCCCGATCCACGATAGAGGGGGTGATGGCATCGCACAGCTCTGGTTGGTCGACCACATTCACCGTCGCGCCCGCGATCTTGGCCAGATCATGCAAAGCCGCGTCCATACCGGGGCAGCCCGTCGCAATAAAACACAACGCAGTGTCCGCAAAGCTGGCCGGGGTGATTGGCCCTGCGCGCTGAATGACCCGACCCTGTGCCGCCAGTTCAGCCAATTCGGGCTCTAGTTGTGGGGCCAACACTTCGATCACCGCTTCGGTTTTCAGCATTAACCGTGTTTTTTGCGCGGCCTGTTCGCCGCCCCCCGCGATAACCACGCGGCGTCCCGCCATCTGAAGAAACATCGGAAAGGTTTTCATGCGTACACCTTTTGTTGAATGTCGCGATTGCACCAAAGGTCTTCGGCCAAGCCTTGGCATTCCTTGAGCGTTGCCTCAGCGCGCAGCCCCCAAAGCGCGAGCGCAGCCGTCCCTGTGACGGTCGTCTGTGCCTGCGCGCTCTGGAGGTCACCCCGCCAAAGAGTTCCAATATCGAATGTCATTTCCGGCTCATGCAGACGGCGCGGCTGCCCCAAAAGCGCGGGCGCCGTCGCCTGAGAATGGACCCCATCGCGCAGCCCAAACAGCGCGATATCCTTGGTGGGGTTACGCTCAAACTCTCCCCCACCACCCTTGATGATCACCAAATCTTGCTGGCCCAACATCTTGGCGGCGCAGGCCTGAAGGCTGCGGTACGACGGGTGAAATACCCCCTGCACCGAAACCCGCGCCCCCGACGGGTTCCACATCCGCAAAACCGTGTTCCAGCAGGAGCGCAGACCAAACGCATCCCGCAGCCGCAGGATGCGAAACGCCTCGGGGCAAAGCGTTTCAAGCGGGCTGTAACGCACCTGTGGGCCTGCGTGCTCCAATGCCTCCCGCACACTCGCGGCCGGCATTTGATTCGAATTCCACCCATGCATCGAAACCGAATATCCGGCCTGCGCCACCAAACGTGCAGCCAGCAAAAACAGGGGCGCCCCCCGGGTTCGACCCGCCGCATAGCTGGGCCAATCCAGGTCCGCTTTTGGCAACACGCCAGTGACATGGGCCCGTAACGCGGCCGTAAATCCCGCGATTTCATCAGGCACTTCGCCCCTTAGCCGCAGCACCATTAACAGGGCGCCCACCGCTTCGGGATCCGCCTGTCCGTTAAGGATTATGGCCATGGCATCGTGCGCCTCTGATAGTGTCAGGGGCCGCGCGCGACCCTGCCCACGGGCCACGATCCGAACGTAGGGTGCGATGCTCATTCTGCAGCCATCGGCAGGGTCGCCGCGTGTAACAATGCGGCGAGTTCCGGCTTGCACGAGCCGCAGTTGGTGCCCGCACAGGTTTGCGCGCCCAAGGCGGCGACCGTCGTGGCCCCACCCCGCACCGCCGCCAGCAACGTGTTGCGGCCCACGTTGAAACACCCGCACACCGTGGCGCCCGGATCAAGCTGACCCACCGCAGGGCGCCCGGCCAAGATCTGAAACGGATCGGCTTGCGTCCCGATAAGGGCCACCACATGGCTACGCGCCAAGGCGATCGGCTTGGGTCCTGCGAAAAACACGCCCATCAATATGTCCGATTGGGTGAATGAGATTGCTGTCGTACCGGTCCGTTCATCCGTCATGATGGCCGCTGTCGCCTCGGTACAGCCGGTGACACGGCGGGCGGTGTCTTCCCAATCTTGGGGCAGGCAACGCCCGGCCAATTCCATCTGCCAACCGGTTCGCGTGCGAGCCACGGCGCTGTAAATCTCACTTGGGTGCATTTCAGTCTTGCTGGCGGCAAAACCGTACCAAGCCGCCGCGAATTTGCGCAATTCTACCGCGCCCGTTTTGGACGCAGGCTGGCCCGAGACCGGATCAACCTTTGGGCGGACAAGGCTATTGATCGTGCCGCTCGGTGCCTTTTGACGGGTCCAATGCATTGGCGCAAACACCTGCCCCGGTGTGGCGCGCGGCGTGATCAATGCCCGCAGAATCCCGTCCCCATAGGTATTCTCAATCGCAACCAAATCCCCTTGGGCGACGTCGATCTCTGCCGCGTCTAAGGGGTGTATTTCAAGATACGGCTCCGCAAGATGCGCCCCAAGACGCGGCGCTTTGCCGGTGCGTGTCATGGTGTGCCATTGGTCCCGATTACGGCCAGTATTCAGCGAAAACTGTGATCGTTTTGTGCGTTTGGGGGCCGCCACGGGCAGCATCTTGGCCCTGCCGTCTGCATGATAAAACCCGCCTTCTGCAAAGAACCTTGCGCCATTGCGCGGCCATTGGGTCGGCATCAGATTGGCATAGTCCACGTCCGAAAATACGCTTAGGTCTAGGTCGCGGCGGAAACCACGGCTTGCTTGACCAAGGGCAATGTATTCGGCGAAAATCTCAGCCGGACTGGTATAGTCAAACCCCGAAAACCCCATGCGCCGCGCGACATCGGCCATGATGTCCCAATCGGGCCGACATTGCCCCGGCGCAGGTAAAAATGCGCGCTGGCGTGAAATCCGGCGCTCCGAATTTGTAACGGTCCCGTCCTTTTCGCCCCACCCCGTGGCGGGCAGCAGCACGTCCGCCATGTCGCCCGTATCCGTGCGTGCCATAATGTCCGACACGGCAACAAAGGGCACGTTTGCAATGGCGTCAGCCACGCGGTTCGCATCGGGCAAGGACACAGCTGGATTCGTCGACATAATCCACAACGCCTTGATGTCGCCGCGCGCGCAGGCATCGAACAGGTCGACCGCTTTAAGGCCCTGATGATCGCTGATTGTTGGGCTGTTCCAGAACGTTTGAACCGTGTCGCGGTGTGCGGCGTTTTCGATATCAAGATGGTTGGCGAGCATATTCGCCAAACCGCCGACCTCACGCCCGCCCATTGCATTGGGTTGACCCGTCGCCGAAAGCGGACCGCAGCCTGGCTTGCCGATCCGACCCGTCGCGAGATGACAGTTCAGGATCGCATTTACCTTGTCGGTCCCGCAGGACGACTGGTTAACGCCTTGGCTATAGAGAGTGACGACCTTTTCGGTGCCGGTCCAGGCCCTGTAGAATGCCTCCAATTCAGCCGGGCTGAGGCCAGTGTCGACCGGGTCGCTCAGCCGTGCTGCGGCCACGGCATCTGCGTAGCCATTAATGTATGCATTAATGTATACATTATTCTGAGCTCTCTGATCAGCGATATAGGCAAGCAACCCGTTGAACAGTGCGATGTCGCCATCGGGCGCAATATTGAGGTGCATGTCCGCGAACTCAGAGGTCGCCGTGCGCCGCGGATCGATGTTGATGATCTGCAAATTGGGGCGCATCTTCTTGGCCTCAGTGATGCGCTGAAAGAGCACCGGATGGCACCACGCGAGGTTGGAGCCCACAAGCACGATCAGGTCGGCTTCCTCCAGGTCCTCATAGGTTTGTGGCACGGTGTCCGAGCCAAACGCCCGCTTGTGCCCGGCCACCGAGGACGCCATGCAAAGCCGGGAATTCGTATCGATGTTCGCCGAACCGATGTAGCCCTTCATCAGTTTATTCGCGACGTAGTAATCCTCGGTCAGCAATTGGCCCGACACATAAAACGCGACGCTATCGGGGCCGTATGTGTCTATTGAGGTTGAAAATTTCTCAGCCACTTGGCCCAGCGCTGCGTCCCAGCTTGCTGGCACGCCATCGACCATCGGCGTAAACAAACGGCCTTCGAGGTCAATGGTTTCCCCTAACGCCGAACCCTTGGAGCAAAGCCGCCCATAGTTGGCCGGGTGGTCCGGATCGCCCTGAATGGTGCCGTCTGGTCCGGCCAAAACCCCGCAGCCAACGCCGCAATAGGGACAGGTGGTGCGCGTGAGTTCGGTCATTCCGCCGCCACTTTCCGCGACCGAAGGAAGGTAGCATCAAGCAAGATGCGCCCCTGCTCAACCCGGGCGGGGTAGGTCGCGACTTGCCCCTCATCCGCGCCCTGCGCTTGGCCCGTTTCAAGCGAGATGACCCAATTGTGTAGAGGGCATGTCACCGCGAGTCCGTGCACAATGCCTTCGGCCAATGGCCCCCGCTTGTGCGGACATGCATTATCGAGGGCAAAGACCTCATCCGCGCCGGTTCGAAACACCGCGACGCAGCCATGGGCGGTTTTAACCATGCGCGCACCACGTTTTGGGACATCATTCAGGGCGGCAATATCGATCCAATTACTCATTCCGCAGCCTCCAATGATAAGTCGGCAAGCGGCTGGTATTGCTGGGCTCTTGTTGCGGCATGTTCTGCCCAAGGGTCCTTGCGGTAGATGGACTGGCTGAGCTCAAACCGCTGCACGAGGGCTTTGCGGTTTTCCAAGTTGTCCACGACCTGCTCGGTTATCCAGTCTAAGCCAACCTTGGCCATCCACTTATAAATCCGATCCAGATACTTACCGCCTTCACGGTACAACTGTGTCACGGCGCAGATAACGTCGATCACCTCTTGCTCGGTCGCGACCTGAACCAACAGTTCGGTTTCCTTGACGTCCATGCCCGCCGCGCCGCCGATTGAGATTTGATAGCCGCTGTCAACGCAGACAACACCGATGTCTTTGCACGTCGCCTCGGCACAGTTTCGGGGGCAGCCAGACACGGCCAGTTTAAGCTTATGCGGCGTCCATGACCCCCATAGGATTTTCTCTAGCTGGATGCCCAAACCGGTCGAATCCTGTGTGCCAAATCGGCAATGGTCCGTTCCGACGCAGGTTTTTACGGTGCGCAAACCCTTGGTATAGGCATGCCCGGAAACCATGCCCGCTGCGTTAAGATCTGCCCACATTGCGGGCAGATCCTCGCCGCGCACACCAAGCAGATCGATCCGTTGGCCGCCCGTCACCTTGACCGTTGGTACGTCATATTTGTCCGCCGCATCGGCGATGGCACGCAATTCGGCGGGGGTTGTAATCCCGCCCCACATCCGAGGGACGACCGAAAAGGTGCCGTCTTTTTGGATGTTGGCGTGTTTACGTTCGTTAATGAAGCGTGATTGCGGATCGTCGCGATATTCTAGTGGCCAATCCGCGAGCAGATAAAAGTTGAGCGCGGGTCGGCAGACATGGCATCCACAGGGTGTTTTCCAACCGCAGGCCTGCCACACGGCAGCCATGGAAGTCAGCTTTTGGGATTTGATCATGCGGCGCACGTCTTCGTGGGACATATCGGTGCAGCCGCAAACTGTGGCAGCAGAGGGGGCGACGAAATCGTCGCCCAATGTGGCGGCAAGGACCTGTTCGACAAGCCCCGTGCAGCTGCCGCAAGACGCGGATGCCTTGGTCGTGGCCTTGATGGCCCCTATGTCGGCCGCGCCTGCCGCGATCGCGTCTTCGATGGTTCCTTTGCACACGCCGTTACAGCCACAAATTTCCGCTTCACGCGGTAAGGCTGCAACGGCTAAGAGCGGGTCCACAGAGCCGCCTCCTTGAAACGCGGGGCCAAAAATGACGGTTTCTCGCATCTCGGTGATGTCGGTTTTGTCGCGAATGAGGCCAAAGAACCAATTGCTATCGGCGGTATCACCATACATCACGCAGCCGATCAGTACGCTGTTTTCTATGACCAAACGGCGGTAGACTCCGCGCGATGGGTCACGAAAGACGATATCCTCTCGGCCCTCTGCATCCGCAAAGTCGCCCGCCGAAAACAGGTCACAACCTGTGACCTTGAGCTTGGTCGAGAGGTCTTTTTGCACGAACGCCGCCGGTTCGCCCAACAGCGTTGCCGCCGCGACCTTGGCCTGATCATACAGCGGCGCCACAAGGCCAAAGATCGCACCATCATGTTCCACACATTCACCAACGGCCAGCACATCGGGGTCAGATGTGACCATCTGATCATCTACGTGGATGCCCCGACCAACGGCCAACCCGGCGTCCTTGGCGAGCGCCACATTGGGGCGGATGCCAACAGCCATAACCAGAAGATCACACGGGAGCTCGGTGCCATCGTCCAGCAGCAAGGCACGGACATGACCATCTTGACCGAGTATCTCTTTGGAGTTAGCGGCGCATTTGACGGTGATGCCCTTTCCAACCAGCGCTTTGCGCAGCAAGAAGCCTGCGGCCTCGTCCAGTTGACGTTCCATCAGCCATGGCATGATATGCACCACAGTCACGTCGACCCCACGCGCGGCCATGCCTGCGGCGGCCTCTAGGCCCAATAGCCCGCCACCTATGACCACCACCTTGGACCCTTGGCCCATGGCCATCATCTGCTCGGTGTCTTCAAGATCGCGGTAGGCGATGACACCCTTTAAATCATGGCCCGGAAGCGGGATCATGAAGGGATTGGAGCCTGTGCCGAGCACCAATTTATCATAGGGAATAACGTCGCCATTTTCCGCCGTAAGCGTTTTGGATGCGCGATCAATCTGGGCCACGCGTTCGCCAAAACGGCAGGTGACATTGTGCGCGGCATAGAAAGCCGCATCATGGGTTACGATTTCTTCATAGGTCTTATCGCCGCTCAAAACCGGGCTAAGCATGATGCGGTTGTAGTTTCCGCGCGGCTCGGCGTTGAACAGAGTGATATCGTACGCCGCAGGCGCGGCCTCTACGAGGTGCTCAATCACACGACCAGAGGCCATGCCCGCACCAATAATGACAAGTTTTTCAGCCATTTTTGCTTCCTTTTATGGCGCCCAACGTGGGGTGAACGCAGGGCCAAACACGCGACAGGGTTGCACGGGGACAGATCACTCTGCAGCCACGGCTTTGGGTTTGTCTGGCGTTGGGGATGCCGTTTTCGACGTGTTGCCGTGTTCATATTCCTCGAGGAAATCGAGAACCTCTTGGCGATAGGTGTAGTAGTCTGGATGCTCCAACAGCGCCTTGCGGGTTCGGGGGCGCGGGAGGTTCACATCCGTGATTTTACCAATGGTCGCTTGGGGGCCGTTGGTCATCATAACGACACGGTCCGCGAGCAAGATGGCCTCATCCACGTCGTGGGTCACACAGATCGCAGTCACTTTTGTGCGCGACCAGACCTCCATGAGGACTTCTTGCAATTCCCACCGGGTCAGGCTGTCGAGCATACCGAACGGCTCATCCAAGAGGAGAAGTTTGGGCGACAACGCAAAGGCGCGGGCGATCCCCACACGTTGCTTCATGCCGTTCGAAAGGTCCGAGGCTTGCTTGTCCATACTGTCAGCAAGGCCCACGCGTTCGAGGTAGTATTCAACCACATCCTGACGTTCGGCCACCGACGCCTTGGGGTAGACCTTGTCCACGCCAATCGCGACGTTTTCCTTGGCGGACAGCCACGGGAACAGGTTGGGCGACTGGAACACCACGGCGCGTTCGGGGTCTGCGCCCTGCACGTCCCAGCCATCAAGACGTATGTTACCCTTTGATATCGGGTTAAGACCTGCGGCCATGGTTAACACGGTCGATTTTCCACAGCCTGAGTGCCCAATGAGTGAGATAAACTCCCCTTTTTTGACCTTCAGGTCGAAGTCCTCAACCACAGTCAGGGGGCCTTTGGGTGTGGGGTAAACTTTGTGCAATTCACGGAAGGTTAGATACGCATCATCCGGGCGGATGGATTGCGACACCTCGGCGACAGCCTTGGGAACACTATGAATGGGTGTGACGTTGGGCAGAAGTTTGGTGCCCTCAACCTTTGCTTCGATCCCCGCATCCATCAGGTAACGGGTCACGTCGGCGCGCAATTTCTTGAAGGCCGCGTTATGGTTCATCTCCATCCGGTCGCGCGGGCGCGGCAAGCTGACGTTGAACTCTGCGCCCAGCGTTCCATCGGGGTTAAGCGCAATGATCCGGTCCGCGAGGATGATCGCCTCATCCACATCGTTGGTGATAAGAACGCAGGTTTTTTTGTCTTTCTCCCAGATATGCTCAATCTCATCCGCGAGGTTTGCCCGGGTGAGCGCATCAAGTGCGGACAGCGGTTCATCTAGCAGCAACATCTCGGGCGACATGGCCAGCGCACGGGCCACGTTGACCCGTTGACGCATGCCCCCGGACAATTCCGCAGGACGGCGGGTCGCAGCATGGCTTAGGCCGACCATCTGCACGTAATGATCCACTTTGGCCTGCTTTTCCGCTTTGCTCAGGCTTGGAAACATCGTCTCGACCGCGAGCATCACGTTACCGTTCACTGTCAGCCACGGCATCAGTGAGTAGCTTTGAAAGATCACGCCACGTTCGGGCGACGGCTCAGTTATCGGCTTGTCCTTAAAGGTGATCTCACCCGATGTTGGCATCTCAAGACCCGCCATCAGATTGATCAGCGTCGTCTTGCCCGTGCCTGAAAACCCGAGGAGCACGAGGAACTCGCCCTCCTCTACGCCAAGTGTGATGTCCTTGAGCACGGGCGTTTCGCCATAGCCTTTTGAGACGTTCTTGAACTGCATCATACCCATGCCGATCACCGATTGTTCGAGAAGGTAAAGGCGGATTGCAGGGCGTACATCAGCCGGTCCAGCAGGAAGCCGATGATCCCGATGGTCAGCACCGCGACCATGATCCGTGCCAGCGATTGACTTGAGCCGTTTTGGAATTCGTCCCAGACGAATTTGCCCAAGCCCGGGTTCTGCGACAGCATTTCAGCCGCAATCAGAACCATCCACCCCACGCCAAGCGACAGGCGTAGACCGGTGAAAATCAGGGGCAGCGCCGAGGGTAGGACGAGTTTTACGATCTTGGTGTAAGTGTTCATTTTCAACACCCGCGACACAGACACGAGATCCTTGTCGATGCTAGCCACACCCAGCGCCGTGTTGATCAACGTCGGCCAGAGCGAGCAGAGGGTCACGGTGATGGCCGACACGAGGAACGATTTTTCGAACCATCCATCGTTGTTGGTATAAAGCGCCGAGACGATCATCGTAACGATCGGCAGCCATGCCAGCGGCGACACCGGTTTGAATATCTGGATCAGTGGGTTGAGTGCGGCGTTTGCAGTGACCGACAGGCCCGCCGCGATGCCCAGCGGGATTGCGATAATCGAGGCGATCAAAAAGCCAAAAAACACGGTTTTGATCGAGGTCCAGATTTGATCATAGTATGTTGGTTTGCCCGTATAAATCCGTTCACGAACGCGGTCCTCACGACCCTCTGCAATGAGGGCAGCGTTGCGTTCATCTTGGCGAACGTAGAATGCAGCTTCCTTTTCCTTTTCGCGCTGCACATCGGCATGCAGGACGCCCACCTGTTCCCACACCTCCGCTGGTCCGGGCACAGCCCCGAGCGAAGTTTGGACCTTGGGCGCGAGGGTTCCCCAAGCGGCCAGAAACAGAACGATGGCCAAAACCGGCACACCGGCCAGACGCCAAATGTCTTTGATTTGCGCCTTTGGATTATCGCCAGCAGCGGCGCGCAAGATCGGGGTCACCCAGCCAAGGCCAAGCACGATGAGATAGGCGTCTGCCTTGTTGATGCGCGTGAAACGACGCGCGCGGCGGGCTTCGGCATCAAGTTGGGAGGGATCGATAGCTGTCATTGCAGAGGGTCCTTTGGCGGGAGGAAAAGATCACCCGCCCTGCGCAATCACGGGGCGGGTAAGTGCGGCTCTAGCCTTGGATTTTGTTGTCGATGATCATCTGATCGCCCTTTAGCCCGATGGGCAGGCTTTGCAGGTAGGCGTTGGGCGCGCGGCCGTCATAGGCGATGCCGTCGATAATATCTGCGGCGGGGGTCGGTGCCTTGAACCCGTCGCTGTCCCATGGAAAGTCGGCCTCATTCGCCATGCCATCGTCCACCAACATGCGCGCGGCCTGTAGGTAGATATCAGGGCGATAGACGGATTTGGCGGTATCCATGAACCATTCGTCGGACTTTGGTTCAGCGATTTGGCCCCACCGGCGCATCTGAGTCAGGTACCAGATCGCGTCGGAATAAAACGGATAGGTCGCGTTATAGCGAAAGAACACGTTGAAGTCAGGTTGGGGCCGGGTGTCGCCTTTTTCGAACTCAAAAAATCCGGTCATAGAGTTCGCGATCACGTCGTAATCCGCGCCCACGTATTCCGAGCGAGACAGGATTTCGACAGCATCGGGGCGGTTGGCGTTTTCGTTTTCATCCAACCAGATCGCCGCGCGGATCAGCGCCTTGGTCAATGCGATGGTGGTGTTTGGGTTTTCTTCCGAGAATTCCTTGGTGATGCCAAAGACCTTTTCGGGGTTGTTTTTCCACAGTTGATAATCGGTGATGACGGGCACGCCGATGCCCTTGAACACGGCCTGCTGGTTCCATGGCTCACCCACGCAGTAGCCAAAGATCGTGCCGGCCTCCATTGTGGCGGGCATTTGTGGTGGGGGTGTCACGGACAGCAGGACATCTGCCCCGATTTGGCCCGTCACGTCATCGGGCGAATAGTAGCCTGGCTCCAACCCGCCGGCCGCAAGCCAGTAGCGCAGTTCGTAGTTGTGGGTCGAAACGGGGAACACCATGCCCATGTTGAAGGGGATGCCTTGGTC
>NZ_CEZFMW010000057.1:0-22283 GCF_982993085.1 Thalassobacter sp.
GGATAGGGCATGCCGTGGGTGATGATGGTGCTCTCAAGCGCCACAATCGGTGCGCCCTCGGCTTGTGCGGCCGCAACTTCCGCGCTCATTTGCATTGGCACGTCCAACATCATCCCTGTCCTTTTCGTTTGTTTGGCCTCGCGCAATCGAGGTCCCAATTGCCTAGTAGGTCTCGCCCGAGACGTAAATAGCCGCAGCTTCTAACGCCCGTTCAAGAGCTGCGTCCGGTGGTGCACCCTTCGCCTCTGCCGCGATATGGGCCGCCATGAATGTGTCGCCCGCACCGGTCACGCGGGTGACCATCACTTCACGGGGCTGCGCGCTGAATGTCCCGCTTTGCGACCCGCAGGCCGCCGCGCCCCCTCCGTTGGTGACAAGCACCCGGTGGACCCCGCGCCCGACCAAGGCGCCCGCAGCTTCTGCGGCGGTACCGTGGCTTTCGCGAAGCAGTAGGTTCGCCTCCTCAAGGTTGACGTAAAGCGTGGCGCGTCCTGCGTGCAAAAAGGGGGTTAACCGTTCGGCTTTGCCGGGCGAGGCGGGTGCGATCCGTAGATCCGTCCGCGTGAATGTCTCACTGATGGCGATGTCGGACAACAACGCCTCGGTCAGGTTTCCGTCTAACGCGATGATGCCAGACCAGCCCTCCAACGCGCCACGTTCCAAGGGGCGCAGTATCTTGGTCCCAGCCTGTTCAAGCGAGTGCGCATCTGCAATCGCCGCGATCAAACCATTGCCGCCTTCGACCGCCATATAGGTGTCCGTCGGTAGATCCTCGGAGCGGTACAGATGCGTTGTCTCCATGCCGAGCCGTGTACAGGCAGCGACCAGTTCGTCACCTTCGGGGTCGCGCCCGACAGCCGACAACAGCGCGGGCTGCATGCCATACGCCTTAAGAGCCATAGCAATGTTCATCGCGACGCCGCCGGGGATGCGCGTGATCCGCCCGGGCACATCAGAGCCCGCGCGCATGTGCGACGAGGACCGCCCGATGATGTCCCACAAAACCGAGCCTATGCACAGAACGTCTACGGTTTGCGGCATCACCGGCCCAATACCAAGCGCAGACCAAGGGCGCCCATCACCACCGCCGCGCCCCGGTCCAGATACAGCTTCGCCGCCATATACCGCTGTTGCGCTGCTGGCGTGCTCAAAAGCAATGACAAGCCAGTGTAGAACGCGATTTCTACCAAGAAATGGTTCATGACAATCAGACCCTTATCGATCATGCTTAACCCCGGTGGAAAAATCACGACCAGAACGGCTGCGGCAAACAGAACGGACTTGGGGTTAACCGCTTGCAGGAGCATACCGTCGCGAAAGGCTCGGCCAACAGGACGCAAATCGGTTCGAATGGGTGTCCTTGCGCCCTTCCACATCTGGATGGCAATCCATAGCAAATATGCAGCGCCGACCGTTTTCACGGCCCAATATGCCCACGGGAACGCTGCAAATATGGTTTCCAAGCCTAACAGCGCGGCTGCTGTCCAAAGAGCTGCCATCAGCCCCAGTCCAACCCCCATCGCGATCCCTGCGCGACGACCCGCCGATAGGATTGTGCGAATTTCCATAACCAACGCTGGCCCGGGCGATAGGATCGCCGCAAGCAGGGTCAGATTAAACAGCAGGACATGCTCAAAGCTCAAAACGGCTCTCCCTTAACAACCCGTGCAACACACCAAAACGGCACCCTATTGTCGAGCCTTGATGGTTCGCATCCCGCCAATCTCCTTTGTTCTTTAAATACTCACCTCGCGAGGCCGAAGGCCGCGCAAAAATGTCATGCCGCGTATGCGGCGCGTTGAACTTATCCTTCGGGCAGCTTGGTCCACCGCGCATCCAGCGCCTCAATGGCTGCCACGCGGTCGGCAGTTTTGGGGTGGCTCATGAGCCAAGCCGGCGCACCACGTCCTCCCATGCCGGTTAATGTCTCTAGCTTCTGCAGGAGTTGTTTTTGTGGCCCGGTGCCCAAACCTGCCTTAACCATTAATGCAGCGGCATAGGCATCAGCCTCGTATTCATCCTGACGAGACAGCCGGGCAGCCAGTACGGAGGTGAGCGCATTGGCCACCCAGACGCCGCCAAACGGCAAAACCCGCCCCAATACTGTTGCCAACACAACGCGGATCGCATTTTGACCCGAAAAGTCGATCATCCGGCGGCGCGAATGCCCGAGCGCGACGTGTCCCAATTCATGTGCCACTACAGAGGCAAGTTCCTCCGCAGTGACTTCACCCGCTTTGAACTTACGGTAAAATCCACGGGTCAGAAAAATCCGACCGTCCGGTGCCGCCAGTCCGTTAACCGGCTCAATCTCATAGATGTGCACGCGAATGCGCGGAATATCGAGCGCTTTGGCCATGGATTTGGTCAATCGCGCGATGTCTGGGTCCGCCAATTCCGTTGATTGCTGGTTTAGCATCTTTGCGGTCCGCCACGCGGAAAAGCGGTACATCACCAGTCCATAGATGAGCGCGAGCAGTATGGGAGAAAACTTTAACATCTGTCTGATATGGTGCACCTGAGTTGGCTTGCAAAGGGGGCGCTCACAGCTGTGCCGCAGGCCACGCCCTATTTGCGCCATATTCTGTCCATATTCTGTGATCTGCAGTAAAAAATATAATACGAACAATATCATACCGCTGAGGCAAAGCGTGACAGGCATTCAACCCCTTTCTATCCGCCCCATCGAGGCGGAGGATTATTCTGTATGGCGTGCACTTTGGGTGGGGTATCTTGCCTATTATGAAACGTCATTGTCCGACGCAGTTATCGACACTGCGTTTGAGCGTTTGATGTCAGATGACCCCACTACGTTTCAGGGGCGCCTCGCTTTACGCGATGGTCAGGCTTTGGGTCTTGTGCACTATGTTTTCCATCCGCACATGTGGCGGGTTGAGCCGGTTTGCTACTTGCAAGACCTCTACACATCACCCGAAGCGCGGGGGCAGGGTGTTGCTCGTGCGCTTATCCAAGCTGTCTATGATGCGGCCGATGCGGTTGACGCCCCGCGCGTCTACTGGCTCACCCAAGAGTTCAATTACAAAGGTCGGATGCTTTACGATCAGGTCGGCACCAAGACGCCATTCATTCGATACGACAGGCCTCCGAAGTGAGGGGCCGTTGGGTCTTGGCTGCGACGTTTGCGGTTGCGTCCTGCGCGCCCGTCATTTCGCCGTTGAACGACGCTGCATTAGAAGCTGAGACCGCCGCGATCACACTGCCTGCGATGAAGCGGTTTGATGGCGCGCTACCCCGCCCCGTTCCCATGCCCAGCAACGCGCAACTGGCGCAAGATTTTCTTGATCTGAGCTTTCAGCTCGAAAGCGGCCGTGCGCTGCCCGTTTTCACCCGGTTTGAGGGGCCAGTCACAGTTGCCGTCCGAGGCGATGCGCCCGATACGCTTGACCCGGATTTGGATGATCTACTGAAGCGCCTGCGGCGCGAGGCCGGTATCGATATTGCGCGCGCACAAGAAGGGCGGGCAGCCTCTATCACTATTGAGGCTCTCCCACGTCGAGAATTGCAAAGATTGGTGCCCCAAGCGGCCTGTTTTGTGGTGCCAAATGTTGAAGATTGGGATGAATACCTCTCCAAGCGGCGCTCCCGCTCGACGGATTGGGGGACGTTGACGGCGCGCACGCGGGCGGCGGTGTTCTTGCCCTCTGATGTAAGTCCGCAAGAAATTCGCGACTGTCTGCACGAAGAAATTGCTCAGGCTTTGGGGCCGTTGAATGACCTCTTTCGTCTGCCATTTAGCGTGTTCAATGATGACAATCTGCACACCATTCTGACCAGTTATGATATGACGATTTTGCGAATGACGTATGATCGTCGCCTCGTCACGGGCATGAACGTTGAACAAGTGATGGCCGCCCTTCCGGGAATTGTCGCGCAGGCCAACAAGCAAGGGGCGCAGGGACAGGGCCAACTCGTCAGCGACAGTTCTGAGGCTTGGAGGCGGGCGCTCAATCGATCGCTGCAACCGGGTCTGCCTGCGCGGCTCCGGGCGTCGGCTGCGGCGCGTGCCATTGATTTGGCCCGAGATGCGGAATGGAATGACACGCGCCTCGGCTATTCGCTTTTGTCGTTCGGGCGCGCTGCACTTGGTGTCGAACCCGAAAGCGCGATTGCCGCGATCGTCGAAGCGGCATTTGTGTTTCGTGATGCCTATGGCGAGGAGGTTCACACGGCCCACGCCATCGTGCAACCAGCGGCCTTTGCCCTGACATCTGGACAGCCAGATGTGACGCTTCGACTTGTAGAGGGGGCGTTGCCCGCCGCGCAAAAGGGGCAAAACGCAGCCCTTTTGTCCACGTTGTTATTGCTGCGCGCTGAGGCGTTGGAGGAAACAGGTCGCGTTTCCGAGGCGTTAGTGGTCCGCGAGGAAGGCAAGGCATGGGCGCTCTATGGCTTTGGCTCTGCGGCAGAAGTGCGCCGCCACGTCGCAGAGGTTGCCGCACTGCGCCCGGGCGTCTAAGTAGCGGTCTAACTCACAACACGAGGCTTTCATGCTCTATTCTGCAACGACCCTCCTTGGTGCCCTGATCGGTGGTTTTTTCGCACGTAAGAAAGGCGGAAACCGCTATGATATCGCGCAGTACTCGGCTGTTTGGGCCGTGCTCGGCTTTATGGTCGGGATGTTCGCCACGATCATCATTGGCCGCGTGATCGAAGGGTAATCTGCGATGCTCCTGCGCTTTTTCGACCAACTGCGTACGCATAATGTACCGGTCTCGATGCGGGAATTTCTGACCTTCTTAGAAGGGCTAAGCGCGGGTCTTGTGACCTATGACGTTGAGGCGTTCTACTTCTTTGCCCGCGCCGTGATGGTAAAGGATGAGCGCAACCTTGATAAATTCGACCGTGCCTTTGCGGCGACCTTCGAGGGGCTAGAGGCCCTGGACATGGGCGCGGTGCTAGAGGCCGTGAACCTGCCGGCTGATTGGCTGGAAAAGATGGCCGAAAAGCATCTGAGCGCAGAGGAAAAGGCCCAGATTGAGGCGCTGGGTGGCTTTGACAAGCTGATGGAAACCCTCAAAGAGCGCCTGAAAGAGCAAAAGGGCCGCCATCAGGGGGGTAACAAGTGGATCGGAACTGCCGGGACTAGTCCCTTCGGTGCCTATGGCTACAACCCCGAAGGCGTGCGGATCGGCCAAAGCGAAAGCCGTCATCAGCGCGCGGTGAAGGTCTGGGATAAGCGCGAATTCAAAAACCTAGATGACAGTGTTGAACTGGGCACGCGCAATATCAAAGTTGCGCTGAAGCGACTGCGCAACTGGGCGCGAGACGGCGCCGCAGAAGAGTTGGACCTAGACGGGACGATCCGCGCTACGGCCGAAAATGGCTATCTTGATGTTAAAACGCGCCCAGAACGGCGAAATGCCGTTAAAGTGCTTTTGTTTTTGGATGTTGGCGGGTCGATGGATCCGCATATTCGCGTTGTAGAGGAGCTTTTTTCAGCCGCTCGTGCGGAGTTCAAGCACCTTGAGTACTATTACTTTCACAATTGCCTTTATGAAGGCGTGTGGCGCGACAACCGCCGCCGTTGGAACGAAGTTACGCCCACTTGGGAAGTTTTGCGTACCTACGGGCCGGACTACAAATGCATCTTTGTGGGTGACGCGAGTATGTCACCATATGAGATTGCCTATGCTGGCGGCGCGAATGAGCATTGGAATGAAGAGGCTGGGCAGGTCTGGCTGAACCGCGCGCGCGAGCAATGGCCTCAACATCTTTGGATTAACCCTGTGCCAGAGCATCACTGGTCCTACACGCAGTCCATCGACATGATCCGCACCGTGTTTGAGGATCGGATGGTGCCAATGACCCTTGAGGGGATCACTTCGGGTATGAAATCGTTAACGGCTGGCTGAAGCGTTAACCATGATCCGTCGGCGCGGCGGTGCGTTTACCCGCGCCGCGCCATGAAAGCCAAACGTTCAAACAGATGAACATCCTGTTCATTTTTCAAAAGCGCACCGTGCAGCTTGGGTAGCGCGGATTTCGGGTCTACTCTTAGGGCTGCAGGGTCCAGATCTTCTGCCAACAAGAGTTTGAGCCAGTCCAGCACCTCGGAGGTTGAAGGCTTTTTCTTCAATCCCTGCTGTTCTCGCACAGTATAGAATTGCGTCAACGCGGTGGTGAGTAAGGCTTCTTTGATCCCTGGGTGGTGGACCTCAACAATCTGTTTCATCGTTTCCATATCGGGGAATCGGATGTAGTGGAAAAAACAGCGCCGAAGGAAGGCGTCCGGCAGCTCTTTTTCATTGTTCGATGTTATGATTACGATGGGCCGTTGTCGTGCTTTGACGGTTTCGCCCGTCTCATAGACAAAAAACTCCATCTTATCGAGCTCTTGGAGAAGGTCGTTCGGGAACTCGATATCGGCTTTGTCGATTTCGTCGATCAGCAACACGACGCGTTCGGGGGCATCAAACGCTTCCCAGAGCTTGCCGCGTTTGATGTAGTTCGCGACATCATTCACACGGTCATCGCCGAGCTGACTGTCACGCAGCCGGCTTACGGCATCATATTCATACAGACCCTGTTGGGCGCGGGTCGTAGACTTAATATGCCACTCAAACATCGGCAGGCCGAGGCTTTCGGCAACTTGCCGTGCGAGTTCAGTTTTGCCTGTTCCCGGCTCTCCTTTAACCAATAAAGGCAGTTCTAGCGTGATGGCAGCGTTTACCGCGACGGTCAAATCTTCGGGAGCTACGTATTTTTTGGTGCCTGTGAACTGCATATAGCCCGCCCTAGTTGTTTGTTTCGACTGCAAAGATTAACTCTACGCCATAAATTAGTAACTATGGTAAATCAATTCGTGACTCACGGAGCATTGGGATGTATTCGGGTCGCAGGGTGACCGGATGACTTTAGATATTAACAGGGTCTCTTCCGGTGGAAATAGAGGAAGTGATATGAAAGCCGAAACTTTTCTCCCGGAAGACTATCGTCCCGCTGAGGATGAACCTTTCATGAATGATCGTCAGACGGAGTATTTCCGGCGCAAGCTGCTTGCGTGGAAATCCGATCTGATCGACGAAACCGCCAGCACGATCGAGGGCCTTCAGGGCGGGACGCGCAACATCCCAGATGTAGCGGACCGTGCGTCTGAGGAAACCGACCGTGCGTTGGAGCTGCGCACGCGGGATCGTCAGCGCAAGCTGATTTCCAAAATTGACAGCGCACTGCGCCGGATCGACGAGGGCGAGTATGGTTACTGTGAGGCGACCGGTGAGCCGATTAGCCTCAAGCGGTTGGATGCGCGTCCCATCGCGACCATGAGCCTTGAGGCGCAAGAGCGTCACGAGCGCCGGGAAAAGGTCCACCGCGACGATTAAGTCGACGCTTCGGACTGGACCAAGTAGTAAGCCGCGCCCCATATTGGGAGCGCGGTTTTTCTTTGGGGGTATGCGGTGATCATCGGGGCAGAGGTGACAGTTTTGGGCGCTGGTATCGGCGGCCTGGCCGTGGCGACGGCGTTAGCGCAGCGCGGGGCCAAGGTTCGCGTGCTGGAGCAGGCGGATGAAATCACCGAAGTCGGCGCCGGCATTCAAATCAGCCCCAATGGCGTCGCGGTTTTACGCGCCTTGGGCATTGGTCCCGTTGGCGGGGCTAGCTCGGCCGTTAAGTTGCTGGATGGCGCATCAGGGTCTCTTGTATTGCGGATGGCGCTGCCCGAGGGATTTGAGTTGGTCCACCGCGCAGACCTTATTGCGGCGTTGGCCACTGCCGCGCGCGATGCCGGTGTGGACGTTCAGCTTGGCGCACGGGTTCAAGGCGTGGATGCGGATGGTGCGCAGGCTGTCTTGCGGATGGCGGACGGAACCGTTTCGCGCCAAGACATATTGATCGGCGCGGATGGATTGCATGCCCAAACACGCACGGCTGTTCTGGGAGATATAGCGCCCTTTTTCACCCAACAGGTTGCGTGGCGCGCGTTGATCCCGGGCAGGGCGCAATCAGCAGAGGCGCGCGTGTTTATGGGGCCAGGGCGGCATCTTGTGACCTATCCGCTGCGGGGTGGTGCGATCACGAATATTGTCGCCGTAGAGGAACGTGCGTCGTGGGCTGAAGAGGGCTGGAACCACACGGATGATCCCGAGAATCTGCGCGCGGCGTTTGCAGGCTTCTGCCCAGAGATCGCCGATATGCTGGCGCAGGTTGAGACCGTTAATATCTGGGGGCTGTTTCGGCATCCTGTCGCGGATAGATGGTCTCGCGGTGCGGTTGCTCTGCTTGGGGATGCGGCCCATCCAACGCTGCCCTTCTTGGCCCAAGGGGCGGTTATGGCCCTAGAGGACGCGTGGGTCTTGGCGGATGCGTTGGCTGTGCATGACAGTCGCGATCGGGCTTTCGCGGCCTATCAGGCGGTGCGCAAACCCCGTGCGACCCGCGCCATTGAGGCCGCGAACGCCAATGCCCGGAACTATCATCTAAGTGGTGCGAAAAAAACGGTGGCTCATGCGGGGCTTCGCGTGATCAACGCGGTGGCGCCACAGCAGATGTTGTCGCGGTTTGACTGGCTTTATGGTCATGATGTGACGCAGGGCGACTAGCGCCCCTCTAGGTGTGCCGCGACGGATGCGCGGAGCCAGTCGTCCAGCGCGACGGCCATTGCGGCCCCGTCACCGGCGCGGGCGACGGCTACGCCGACAATCCGCCATTCTCCGTTAGATTCGATCAATAGCGGAGAGCCTGAGTTCCCACCTCGGACCGGACATTCCACACCCATGAGCCGCCCACGGCCGGGGCCAACGGGGCAATCAAATGCGCCGCTTAACCCACCCTGTGCACCTACGTGATAGCCAAGCAAGGCGACGGGCGCGTCGTAGATTGCAGGCTCAGACATGTCCGCCAATTCCAATGGTGTTACGCCCGCCACGGGAACGGACAAGACTGCCAGCGCGATATCGTTCTCAAACGGCAAGGCCCCGATGCCCCCGTAGTCTGGATGCCGCAGAGTGCGCGCAATCGCGATGGACGGATTGCGTCGCCCAACCCGCCAGCCGGGGGCAAAGACTGCGTTGTTCGGACCCGCAGAAAGGCAGTGTGCTGCCGTTAACAATAAATCAGGGGCAATTAATGCGGCTGTGCATCCCTGTGAGGTCTGAAACTTAGGATCTGACCCCAGTCGGCCAATGGCGTCAAACGCAGCTCCGTACGTCAGGGGCAAGCGGGGCAGCCCATCTTGGGCCCAGCCGGGGGCGCCCCAAAACAGCAGGCCCAACAGGGCTGCAATTATTTGCAATCTGCTCAGGACGTGACCTCCGTTAACTTTGATATCGTGTGGTGCCGCGCCGATTCACGTCAAGCGGTAGGGCGACATGCAGCGGTTCATACGCGCGTTGGGCGCAATCAAGACGTGGACAGATATGGCAGTTGATCCCAATTTGGGCGATGGGGGCCTCGGCGCGGTCGTGGGGGTCGGCGTAGCGAATGCGGTGGGCATGGGTTTGCTCGCATCCAAGCGTGACGACCAGCCGCCTTGGCGTGTCCTGATGCTGGGTCACGGGGCGCGGCGTTGTCCGCGATATGGTAAAGAATTGTCCCGTATCAGGTAGTTCGACCCGTTGGGGGAGGATCGTATCCGGCGCGGCAAAGGCGCTGTGCAGGTTCCAGACTGGGCAAGCCCCGCCTTGATCTGCCAAAGTGAAAGGTGTCGCGTTAAACCGCTTGGTCACATTGCCGGCAGGGTCGATGCGCAGGAAAAAGAACGGCACGCCTTCGGCACCTTTGCGTTGCAGCGTCGTGAGGCGCTGGGCAACTTGTTCGAATGAAACCGCAAAGCGGGTCGCGATCCGGTCAAGGTCGTAACGGGTGTCTTCGGCGGTGCGGTAGATGGCATCGTAGGGCATCAAAAGGGCCGCCGCGAAGTAGTTGGCCAGTTCCACGCGGCACCGTTCTTGCCCGGTTTCGGTCGGGATGTTGGCATCGGTGATGAGGGTGTCCAGCAGTGCACTGACGCTCACGAGCGCTAGGACGTGCGCAAGCTGGAAAGTGCGGTTCACCGGGTCCAAAGCCTCGGAAATCAACACCCGGCTTTCGGCGATGTCAAAGACGCGCAACGCTTGTTCCATCTCCTCGACTGGCGCGAGAGCGACTTGCAGGCCATAGGCTTGTTTCAGGTGGCGCTTGAGGTTGGCATAAAGGTCATCGTTAGCTCCCCCAATGGCATCGCGCGCGGCCTCGGCGGCGGCCTCAAGCGGGGGGAAGTGATTCCCATGACTGCGGAAAAAGGTGTAAATTGCGGTCTCAGCGCGGACGGCTTGCACACTGCCAGAGGCGTCGTCTTGGGTCAGTTTGCGCATCGAATGCTGGAGCGCCTCGTGATTTGCGTACAATTGCAGGAAAAGCTTCACCACCGTGGGTGAATGGTCCAATGCCGCGCGCAACTCAGAGATGTCGGGGGCTTGGTCTGCGAACATAGGATCCCGCAAGCAGGCGCGCAAATCTGCAAGTTGTGTGGCGGAGCTGTCTTTAACCAGGTGGTGGGCGTCGATGCCGTAGGCTTCGCTAAGTGCCATTAACACGTTAACAGACACACTTCGTTGATTATTTTCCAAAAGGTTGATGTATGCGGCAGACACGCCCAGTTTGCGGGCCATCTCTGCCTGAGTGTCCGTATTTACCTTGCGGATATGCCGAATTTGGGGGCCGATAAGTGTCTTAACCATGTTTACAACATAACAGATAACAATTTTGTTGTCGAAATAATTAACAACAAAACACGATTAATTTTGGAACATTCTTTCAAGGACATATTTCTTGGATCATTCTGCATCGTACACAGCACCTTCAGCGTGCAGCCGAAATCACATGGATTGGGAGGTCCTCCGTATGACTTTGAAACTTACACGACGCTTGTCGCTCGCATTAGCAGCATCCGCGGCACTGGTTGCTACAGCCCCCGCATTTGCCTCGGATTGGAAGCCATCGAAGCCGGTTGAGATGGTTATCATGGCCGGTCAGGGCGGTGGTGCGGATCGCTTGGCGCGCCTTTTTCAATCCATTATCCAAAAAGAAAATCTGGCCTCCATGCCGATCCTGCCGGTGAACAAAGGCGGCGGTTCCGGGGCTGAGGCGCTGCGCTACCTCAAGGACAAAGAGGGCGATAACCATGTCATTATGGCCACGCTCAACAGCCTGTACACCACGCCGCTTCGCACCGACATTGGTGTAAACATCGAAGAATTCACACCCATCGCGCGGATGGCTCTGGATACCTTCGTTCTGTGGGTTAATGCCGACAGCGACATCTACACGCTAGACGATTATGTTACGGCTGTCCGCGCCTCGGGCGGGCAGTGGAAGATGGGCGGCACCGGTACCGGCCAAGAAGACAGCCTTGTGACATCTATGCTAGAAAACGAGTTCGGGCTTGAGATTACCTATGTGCCCTTCAAAGGGGGTGGTGATGTGGCCAAGAACCTTGTGGGTGGCCATATCGACAGCACGGTTAACAACCCTTCTGAGCAGCTGGGCTTTTTCACCGCCGGTAAGTCGCGCCCTATCGCAACGTTCACGCCCGCACGGCTGGCTGCTTTCCCTGACACGCCAACCATGACCGAACTGGGCCATGAACTGGTCTATGACATGCAGCGGTCCTTCATTGCGCCTGCCGGAATGGCACCAGAGGCCGTCGCCTATTACACCGAAATGTTCGAAAAACTGAACGCTTCAGAAGAGTGGCAGACCTACACATCCGAGAAATCCCTCGCGCCAGATTTCCTGACGGGCGATGCGTTGGGGGAATACTTTCTCGTGGAGCGCGAAAAGCATGCCTCGCTCCTAGAGATGAGCGAGCAAGGCTCCTGAGCCCAATCCGGACATAAACAATCTCAGGCGCGCGGGAGACACTGCGCGCCTGTTTGGGTGGGAAAGTTGAGACTATCATGCTGACTGCAGATCGCGTTCTTGCCGCGGGGATTATGGTCCTTTCGGTGTATTTTATGTGGCACGCCAGTGCGCTACCCATCGGGTGGAATGGGATGACAGGCGGGCCAGGGGGCGGAGCTTTTCCGTTCTGGCTGTCGGGGATCATGTTCTTGTGTGCGGGCGGGATTGTCGTGCGGTCGTTCAAGGACAGTGCGCCCTTTGCCAAGGATGACACGCCGTTTTTTGACCCCGATACGCTTCGGTCCGTTGTGGTTGTGACGCTTGCGCTGACGGCGACTGTGGCGGCCTTGCCCTTCGCGGGGGCCTACATCGCTATTCCAGTATTCCTGCTTTGGTATCTCAAAATATATGGCAAGCATGGATGGGTCCTGACCGGAGCGCTCACCATCTGCACACCCGTATTCTTGTTCTTTTTCTTCGAAGTCACGCTCAAAATCCTGCTGCCCAAGGGCTGGACGGAGCCGTGGTTCTTCCCGCTTTACGCGCGCTTTTTCTAGGGGACCTCGGCTATGGAACTGCTTGGATACCTTGGCGATGGCTTCGCCACATCATTGATGCCTATCAACATCCTGATCGTGATGATCGGGGTCACGGCTGGCTTGTTTATTGGCGCGATGCCCGGGCTGGGCTCGGTCAATGGGGTGGCAATTGTGCTGCCGATCACATTCATCGTGCCCCCATCGTCGGCAATCATACTGCTATGTGCCATTTACTACGGCGCGATGTACGGGGGCGCGATCAGCTCGATCCTGTTGGGTATTCCCGGCGCGTCCACGGCTGTTGCTACGACCTTTGATGGTCGGCCAATGGCGCAACAGGGCAAGGCAGGGCTCGCCCTGATTGCCGCGGCGGCTGCGTCCTTTGTCGGTGGCACAATTTCGGTTGTGTTGTTCACGTTGTTCGCTGTGCCGCTCGCGGATGTGGCGCTTGCGTTTGGCCCGGCTGAGGAATTCGCGCTCGTCTTACTGGCCTTCACCACTTTCGTGGGGCTTGGTGGCGATGATGTTCTCAAGACGATCATTATGATCTGCCTCGGCCTCGTGCTGTCGGCTGTCGGGCTGGACCTTATATCTGGCGACCCACGCTTGATTTTCTTTGACCAACCCGGGTTCTATTCGGGGATCAGTTTTCTGGTGCTTGCCATCGGTATCTACGGCGTAGGTGAAATCCTTTACACCATCGAAACCCAGAAAAGTGCGCCCCAAGTCACGCCCGCCAAAATCACCTTTCGTGAGCTGTGGTACGGCCTGAAGGAGATCAACAAACTCTGGAAAACCATGAGCTTTGGGTCCTTCCTCGGCTTCTTTGTGGGCATGTTACCCGCAGCAGGGGCAACGCCTGCGGCGTTGATGTCCTATGGTATCGCAAAGTTGCTGTCCAAAAAGCCTGAAACCTTTGGCAAAGGCGCCATTGAGGGCGTCGCTGCCCCCGAAACGGCAAATAACGCGGCCTCAACAGGTTCGCTTTTGCCGATGCTCACACTTGGCATTCCTGGCTCCCCCACGACGGCGTTGTTGCTGGGGGGCATGGTTATGTGGGGGCTGGTGCCAGGCCCGATGTTGTTCATTGAACAGCCCGATTTCGTGTGGGGCCTGATCTCATCGCTTTACACTGCCAACCTATTTGCCGTGTTGGTCAATCTGGCATTGATCCCGCTGTTCGTCTGGGCGCTGCGCATGCCGTTTACTGTGCTGTGTTCACTGGTGTTTGTGCTCTGTCTGGTGGGGGGCTTTGCGCCCAGCCAAAAGCTGCACGATGTCTGGCTGATTGTTGGATTTGGCGTCGTTGGCTACGTTCTGCGCAAAGCAGACTATCCGATGGCGCCGCTGGTACTGGCGCTGGTGCTCGGCCCCTTGATGGAACGCAGCTTCCGCCAGACACTGATCGCGGAGCAGGGCAACATGATGGCCTTTGTTGAGCGGCCAATATCGGGCACATTCATGGCGATTGCTGCGCTCTTTTTTGTGCTGCCAATGCTCAAACACATAAAACGCCTGTTGCGACGCGACCTGTCGCCTGCAGAATAAAACTAATCAAGATTTACTGGACGAGGGATGGATAGATGGAAACGAGTTTGAAAGCGTTGATTGGGGGTCATGATGGGGACGCGCGTGCGATTGGTGCGCCGGGGCGTGCGTGGCTGAGTTATGGTGCGCTGCGGGCCTTGGGGGATGAGGTTTCGAGCGCGCTGCACGGCATGGGGATTGATGCCAGCGACCGTGTGGCCATTGTGCTGCCCAACGGCCCTGAAATGGCCACCGCCTTTGCGACTGTTGCGCAGGCTGCGACGACTGCTCCGCTGAACCCTTCTTACCGCGAAGACGAATACGTTTTCTATCTTGAGGATCTGAATGCCAAGGCACTGCTTGTGGAAGAGGGCTATGAGGGTCCTGCATTTGCGGCCGCTCAGCGTTTGGGCATGGCGATCATCCGCCTGAGCGTACCTGAGGGGGCTGCGGCGGGGTATTTTACGTTGTCTTCTGAGCTGTCAGGGCACGCGTCGCGCGAACCTGCGGCCGATGATGTGGCCCTGATCTTGCATACGTCCGGCACCACATCACGGCCCAAAATTGTGCCCCTGTTGCAGTCGAATGTGGCGGCCTCGGCCCAGCATATCCGCGACAGTCTGGAGCTAACGCCAGAGGATTGCTGCATGAACGTCATGCCGTTGTTCCACATTCACGGGTTGATTGCTGCGGTGTCTGCTTCGCTGGCCTCTGGGGCGTCGATCTTTTGCACGCCGGGTTTTAATGCGTTGAATTTCTTTGCAATGATGGAGGAAGCGGACCCAACGTGGTACACCGCTGTGCCCACCATGCATCAGGCGATCCTGACCCGTGCCAGCCGCAATCGCGGGGTGATTGATGCCGCACGCCTGCGGTTCTTGCGGTCGTCTTCGGCGTCCTTGCCTGCGCAGGTGATGTTGGAGCTGGAAAAGACGTTTGGCGCCCCGGTGATCGAAGGCTACGGCATGACCGAAGCTGCGCACCAGATGGCCTCGAACCCGCTGCCGCCGCGCGCCCAAAAGCCTGGTGCTGTGGGTGTGGAAGCAGGCCCTAAGGTCCGCATCGCCCATGAGCTTGAGAACCACTTGATCGAGGGCACCGGAGAGGTCGTGATCTCGGGTCCGAACGTGACACCCGGCTACGAAAGCAACCCGGACGCCAATGCCAAAAGCTTTTTTGAGGCCGATGGCGCGCGTTGGTTCCGCACCGGTGATCAGGGCGCGTTTGACGCTGACGGCTATCTGCACCTGACGGGGCGGTTGAAAGAGATCATCAACCGTGGCGGCGAAAAGATCAGCCCGCTTGAGGTGGATGGTGTGCTGTTGGATCACGCGGATATTGCGCAGGTCGTGACCTTTGCCTTGCCGCATTCCAAGCTGGGCGAAGAGGTGGCGGCTGCCGTTGTCCTGAAGGAGGGCAGCACCGCGACCGAGCGCGACATCCGCGATTTTGCGGCCGAGCGCATGGCCGACTTTAAGGTGCCACGCAAGGTGATCATCATGGATGAGATCCCCAAGGGTGCGACTGGCAAAATGCAGCGGATCGGATTGGCCGAGAAGCTGGGTTTGGTAGAGAAAGCCTGAACTTATGAAAATCTGTGTATTCGGCGCCGGCGCGATCGGTGGCTATATGGGCGTGAAATTGGCCCAAGCGGGGGCGGACGTGTCGTTGGTGGCGCGCGGCCCACATCTGGCCGCTATGCAAGCCAAGGGTTTAACCCTGATTGAGGAAGATGGCGCACCGCAAACCGTGCAGGTCACGGCCAGTGATAACCCCGCCGATCTTGGACCGCAGGACTATGTGATTGTCACGCTCAAGGCCCATTCGGTGCCGGCGGTTGTGCCCAAAATGCAGCCGCTGATCGGGCCGAACACCACCATCGTGTCGGGTGTGAATGGGGTGCCTTGGTGGTACTTCCACAAGATCGGCGGTGCGCTAGAGGGCACGCGGCTGGCCAGCGTTGACCCTGGCGATGCGCAGTGGGATGGCTTTGGTCCTGACCGTGTGCTGGGCTGCGTGGTGTACCCCGCGGCCGAGGTTCAGGAGCCGGGCACCATCAAGCATATCGAAGGCAACAGGTTCTCTTTGGGGGAGCCGGACGGATCGAAATCCGAGCGTGCTATGGCGCTGTCCAAGGCGTTGTCTGCGGCGGGTCTGAAGGCGCCTGTGCGCCCCCGGCTGCGTGATGAGATTTGGGTGAAGCTGTGGGGGAACCTGTCGTTCAACCCGATCTCGGCCCTTACCCACGCGACGCTTGATGTGCTGTGTACGGACGAAGGGACCCGGCCTGTGGCGCGCAACATGATGCTAGAGGCGCAGGCGATTGCGGAAAAACTGGGCGTTAAGTTCCCGATTGATGTGGATCGTCGGATTGACGGCGGTGCGGCCGTTGGCGCGCATCGGACATCTATGTTGCAGGATCTAGAGCAGGGGCGCCCCATGGAGATCGACGCGCTCTTGGGGTCCGTGCAGGAGCTTGGCCGGGTGACAGACACGCCCACGCCGATCATCGACACTGTCCTCGCGCTCACCAAATTGCGCGGACGCACCGCAGGGCTGTATGCAGGATGAGCATCAAGAACATACTTGTGGCCTATAACGGCCTGCCCGGTTCAGACGCTGCCCTCGCCGGGGCGGTCACTGTGCAAAAATACTTTGATGCGCATCTCAATGGTCTGTTTGCGCATGGCAATCCGATGCTATCGCGTCAAATCAAACAAAATTGGATGCCTGCGTCCGTGCAGGCTGCGATATTGGAGGCCGCGGATAGCCCAACTGCCGAAATTCAGCGAAAGTTTTTCGAGGCGTGCCGTGAGGTTCCAGCCGAAAAGCTGCATTGGATCGATAGTGGCGGCTCTGTGCAACGGACGGTGGCGCGGTATGCGCGCCTGTTTGATCTGACCGTTCTGGGCATGCATGAGACGAACGATGAGCACAATTTGGCGCATATCGAAATTCATCCCGATAGGGTGGCATTCGACAGTGGACGACCTGTGATGACCTTTCCGGCCAACCATAAGGGGAGTGTGTTTAACGGGCGTGCGGTGGTCGCATGGGATGGTGGGCGTGCGGCGGCACGGGCCTTGGCCGATGCGATGCAAATCCTGAAAACCGAAGCCGAGGTTGAGATCGTCTCGGTCGGGCGCTCACCCCTGGCCGACAGCCTTCCGGGGATCGACGTGGCCATGGTGTTGGATCGGCACGATGTCAAAGTCACCCTAACCGAACTCCCGCGGGAGCGGCGGCCCATCGCGGATACGCTTGTTTCACATTGTGAAAAAACCGGCGCAGGTTTGTTGGTCATGGGGGCTTATGAACATTCGCCCCTGCGTGAAGGTCTCATTGGCGGGGTCACGCATGACATTGCCGCGCGGGCCAATATTCCGGTCCTTATGAGCCATTAGTCAGTGCCCACGCGGATAGCCGCGCGGGTGCCACCTAGTTCCGAGAATGCGCGTGTCCGACAGCTTAGGACAATGATCTGCTGGTTCTGCGCCGTTTGGGCCAGCATGGTAAAAATGGCCTCGATCCGGGCATCGTCAGTATGCACTAGCGCGTCGTCCAAGATGATCGGCACGTGCTTGCCCTGTTTGGCAAACAGGCGGGCGAACGCCAGCCGGGTCAGGATCGCGATTTGCTCATAGGCGCCGCCAGACAGCACATCGAGGGTATCGGTCACACCGTCGCGGGTGATCGAATGAACAAGCATTTTGTCTGGGTCCAGATCGAACGCAGCACCAGCGTGCAGCTGCGCCAGAAGCGGCGTCAATTCGGCCCGGATTGGTGCAAAATAGGTTTCCTGCGCGGCCTGCCGAGCATTCTCCAGCTCTTGGATCAATAACGCCCAAGCCTGCGCTTCTTGCGCATAGCGGGCTGCACGTGTGCGGGCCTCAACTAATTGCTCCTCAGCTTCGGCTAGCTTTTCTTCAACGCTCGCATCGGCTTGCACACCAATCTCAGCCGTTAGCCCCGCAAGTTGTAGCTCAAGCGCGCGGCGTTCTGTTTCATCCGCAGTTTGTGCTCCGACGAGCCGTTGGTGCGCGGCCTCTAGGGTGGCCACATCCGGGGTCAGGGCTTGCAGAGCTGTGACGTCGGCGTCTGCTTTTTCCCGCTGCTGGATGAGTGAGGTGCGTTTGGCCTCTAGGCTTGCGCGCTGATTGTCTTCGTCCGAGGCGGGGGCCAGCGTTTCTTGCTCGGTTGCAAGGCGCTCCAACGCGCCGGAGGCCTTGGCGCGCGCGGTGATGGCTTGGGTCACAGCCTGTTGCATTGCATCTAGCGGGGCGCGGGCGGCCTCAATTTCCACATCAAGTCTTTGGGCGGTCTCGGCAAGGGTTGCTTGCGCTGTTTGCGTCTCACGCTCTGGGTCGGGCAGGGGCGCGTCCGAGGCATGGTTTAGCTCGGCGCAAAGCGTGCGCCATGTTGCTTCAAGCGCGTCTGTGCCATCAGGCGCCAATGCCACGATTTGCGCCCTAGCCGTTGCGGCACTTGCCTTGGCCTCTTGACGCGCGGACAGGGCCGCGCGGGCAGCGGGAATATCCGCGACCCCAAGTGCAGTCAGTTGTGTGGTCATTTGTGCACGCAACACGTCCCGCTTGGCGCTATCGGCGGCCGTGCCGGGCACAAGCCGCAATGTGCCGTACCCTTCAAGTGCAAGCGTCATGTCTGCGTCGATGGGCACATCGGTATTTGGTAAAACGAGGGCGCCATCGCGTGTGGCCTTGGCGTGGTCATGGGGGTGCAAAATGAGTTTGGCCGCTGTCGCGTTGTGGCGTTCCTCCGCGACAGTCAGGTTGATCTGCAAGGCGTCCAATGCCTCGATATCGGCATGTGTGACCTCCGGCATCGTGCCGAGCGCGGATTGCGCGTCCTGTAGGGCCGCGCGCGGTGCGGCCAACGCGTCCCGCGTGCGGGCGAGTGCGCGCAGACGGTCCCATTTTTGCGCCGTCAATTGCGCGATTTGTGCGGCCTGACGCGCAGCTTCAAGATCTTGGCGCTCTGCCTGAAGCTTGGTGAGCTTTTCTTTTTGCGCACTCAGCGCTTGCGCCGCTGTTGTCTCTGCCTGTGTGGCCTGTGCGTGCGCATCCTGTTGGGCCTTTAGATCCTGCATCAGCTTCGCACGACGGGCGCGTATCGCATCCAAATCCGTGAGCGATTGGGCGACCAAAGCCTCTTCTCGGGTGATCACATCCAGCGCGGCGGAGGCTTCGTTGAGTTTCGCAAGGTGGCCTTGTGCAGTCTTTAGCGCCTCAGCCGCTGCTTTGATTTTCGAAGCTCTTGTCTGTGCAAGTTCCGGGTCGTTCAGCGCATTCAGACGCGCCTTTGCACTGCGTTTTTGCGCGAGGGCGGCAGAGAGTTTCCGTACCTGCTGTTGCAATTGGTCACGGGTAGCTTCAAGCGCCTCAGCGGTGTCCTCGGCCTCTTTCCATGGGCCGTTTGCCTTGGGACGCAGGGTTTTGGTGGCCAGCGTGTCCAGCTCGGCTTGGGCGCGGCTAACAATCCGGTCCATCCGCCGTCCGCCTGTGACGGTGTCAATCTGACCCTGAACGCTCGACATTAGATCGCGCCGCGCGGTGAGGTTATCGGCATCTTTGTCGCGGCCGGTCGGGTCCACATGGGTCATGCCTTGGCGCACCCACAAAAGACCCGTCGGACCTTTGTGCGCGCGCAGAATATGCGCCTCAATCCATGCCTCCGCATCGCCGGCTTGCTGCACAATCGCGCCTGTGGCCATGTCGATCACCTGTGCGCTGCGCTGTTGCAGGTATGTTTTTTCGATCCGATAGGCACGGCCTTCTATGTCAATCTCGGCCGCGATCTGAACGGGCCCACCGGAATGCGGCTGTAGGGATTTCACCTCTTGCGACTGTGAGCTGTGGGCCGAGAACAGCAATACATGAAGGGCGTCAAAGAACGTTGATTTACCCTGCTCGTTTTCGGCAGTGATGGTCGTGAGACCATCGCCAAACGGGCCAATCTGTGCTGTTTGACCCGCAAAGCGGCGCACATTGTGCAGTTTGAGGCTACGCAGCTTCATGCTGACCGGTCCTCCTGCGCGAGGTGGAATAAATGGGTCAGAGCGATTTGCGCCACTTGCGCGTCCTCAGCGCTGCGGCCTGTGAGGTCTGTGGCCGCCATCAGACTGTCTGCGGCCGTGCGCAGAGCGCCAGCCTCTGAGATAAGGTCCAAATCCGTCACAGATTGCGAGATGCCGAGGTTATCTGCATCCACCTCAAAGTGATGGAAATCTTCGCGCAAACCTTCGCAGGCAGACAAGAGTGCCGCATGATCCGATAGGCCCAATCGACCACTTAGCCTAAGTTTCACAAGTGCTGTATCGCGGCCCGTCTGGGGCAGCGTTTGGGCCAGTTGGCTGAGAGGATCAACGCCCTCAAGGCATTGCACATGCAAGCCGTGCCACTGGAACGTGCCCAGATTGATGGGGGTGACCGTCGGCTCGGCGCCGGGGGCGGGGATATCGACCAAAAGCGCCCCGGCAGGGGGGTGGTCCTTGAAGCTATCAGGTTCGGGCGTGCCAGCGTACCATGTGCGCGGGGTCAGCTGCATCTGTCCGTGCCAATCGCCCAGGGCGAGATAATCTAGCCCGGCTGTTTTGGCCCGGTTTGGCGGGATGATCGCAGGCGTTGCGGCCTCGGACCCGAAATCGACGACGCCGCCATGGGCGAGACCGATGCGGATGCGTCCCGGTGTTTCGCATCGGGCGGTCCATGCCGTCAGGTCCATGCCGGGCGCGCGCACAGTGGGCGGGCAGGGTAGGATCGCGACATCATCGCCGATCTCAATGACTTCGGGCGTAAGGGCGAGGCGAAGGTTATCGGGCGCGTCGCGGGCAATCCGCTCCCACAACTCAACTGCGGCGAGGCTATCGTGGTTCCCGGGCATCAAAACCCACGTCACCTCGGGCACTTCGGCAATGATGCGGAGCGCGCGATTGATCGTTTTGGGGGGCGGTGTTTCTGCATCGAACGTGTCACCAGCGATGACGATCACGTCGGCGTTGTGATCCCGCGCGGCCTGTCCAATCGCGCGCAGAGCCGTCAGTCGGGCATGGCGCAAAGCGGCGCGCGTATCCTCATCAAATCGGCCAAAGGGTTTAGCCAGATGCAGGTCAGCGGTGTGAAGAAAACGCACAGGGGGATGCCTTTGGTATGGCGCGGCAGAGCCGCTTTTAGGGTGGTACTGTGCCCAAGCCTATGCGGGACCGCAAGCCGTCAAACCTTGGCTAGTCGATCGATGCAAAGCCCGTGATTAACTGGCGTAAACCCAAGGCTGCGCCAAGAAAAATGGCGGCAAAGGTGATGGGCGCGCTATAGGCAAGAACCGAGAAGGCTGAAATCCCTTGGCCCACGCTGCACCCGACCGCAAGGATCGCACCGGGGCCCATCATCGCAGCACCGGCCATTTGGCGGCGCAACTCGCGGGGGTCATCGCAGGCCTCCCACCGGAAATGGCCCTTGGAGTATGAGCCAAGAGCCGCGCCGATGATCACCCCCAGTACTGAGCCTACACTGAACGACAGCGCGTTGCCGGAGGCGGTCATGCTGTAATAAATCGTATCGCCCAAGGGCGCGGCAAAGGCATGAGTTTCGATGGGTTCAACCTCAAACCCAGTGGTCGCGACCCAGTATGTGCCGAGCCAGCCGGAAATGATGGCAAGGCCGACAACTGCGCCCCACAAAATCTTAGAGGGGTTGCGCCGCATCTCGGATTTGGAAAGGGCGAGCACAATCAGGCCGCCGCCAAACAAAAGCCCCGTCGTCAGTGGTGAAATACCGAAGCCTTCAAACAGCTGCGTAAAGCCCTGTGGCTCAAGCGCGCTTTCTTCAATCGGAAAGAGCCAAACGCGTGTAGAGGCAAGCGGCCCAGACATCACGAAATAGGCCGACAGTCCCATCACGAGCACGATGACGAACCCGCGTAGGTCGCCGCCCCCCAGTCGTGCCAACGCGCCGTAGCCGCAATTGCCACTCAGTGCCATGCCATAGCCAAACATCAGTCCGCCGATGATCGTGCCAACGGGGTTCCACTTGCGGTCCAGATACGTGACGCCTTCGGTGCCGAACCACCCAAGGCTTAGGGCGATGTGCGTGCCCAAAATCGCGACGCCGATCGCGATGGCCCACATCCGCAGGCGCAAATCCTCATCGCCGTAGAGGTAATCTTCGATGGCACCTAATGTGCAAAACCGCCCTAATCGCGCGGCCAACCCAAGCGCTACTCCCCCCACCAATCCGACGAGTGCGGCAGTGTTCGCTTCTCCGAGTATGTCTAGCACAACAGTCCTCCCTTAACCTGTTTGCTAAGGGCTTGTTGGCTCAATCCTCCCGGCAGAATAGGTCGTATACAACTTCCATGATC
>NZ_CEZFMW010000058.1:0-22069 GCF_982993085.1 Thalassobacter sp.
ATCCTGCGCCGACGCGGTTCACCGCCTTTGAGATTGAGAATTTTGGCTACGAGACCGAGGTGCTTTTTCCACTTCAGGTCCAGCTTGAACGGCCCGGTGCGCCCGCGCGCCTTGCGCTAGAGGCAACCTTGCTGGTCTGCGCCGACATTTGCATCCCCGAGACGGTTTCTCTGTCGCTGGACCTACCAGCGGGCGGGGACATCGATGCTGAGGCTGCCGCACAGATTGCCTCATGGATGGCTCGTATTCCCGATGATGGCGGGTCCTCTGGCTGGCAGCTCGACACGGTTTTTCTAGATGACACAGCGCTTGTGCTAACGGCGCGGAGCGACCGACCACTGGCCACCCCCGATATCTTCCCCGAGCAGGGCGAATACGCCAGTTTTGGCAAACCTGAGGTGATCGTGGCTGATGCTGGGCGGTCACTGTGGGCACGATTACCGGTTCTGGCTGAGGGAGAGGGCGCGCTACAGATCACGCTTACGGACGGGGCGCGCGCGGCCACACTGAATGCGCCTGCGTTTGCAAACACTCCGCCGCCTCGGCCGCAAGCCTCCGGCGCGCTGATGGGGATGTTGGCCATCGCTCTTTTGGGCGGGCTAATTTTGAACGTCATGCCCTGCGTTCTGCCTGTGTTGTCGATCAAGCTGACCTCGGCGCTGGGGGCTGCGGGGCAGGGACGGGCCCGGGCCCGTGCTGGGTTTTTGGCATCAGCAGCCGGGGTGATCACATTTTTCTGGGTGCTGGCAGCGGTCGTAATCGCGATGCAAACCTCTGGTGCGTCGTTCGGTTGGGGCATGCAATTCCAAAACCCAGTGTTCCTAAGTTTGATGATTACGATCATCGCATTGTTTGCCGCCAACATGGCGGGCCTGTTTGAGATTACCTTGCCGCAGGGCTGGACGACCGGCATGGCCCGGACCGAAGCGCGCGGCGGTTGGAGCGGTGACTTCGCGACCGGAGCTTTTGCCGCACTGCTTGCAACCCCATGTTCCGCGCCGTTTTTGGGCACAGCCGTGACCTATGCGATGACGCATGGCCCCCGCGAGGTCGCGGCGATTTTCACCGCATTGGGTGTGGGGCTGGCGCTTCCATATCTGTTGATTGCGGCGCGGCCCGGCTGGCTTTCGCGCATGCCCAAACCGGGTCCTTGGATGGTTTGGGTCAAATGGGCCATGGGCGGGTTGTTGGCCGCGACGGCGCTGTGGCTGCTTGCGGTTTTGGCCGCTGTTTCGGGGCTGGGGCTGGCGGGTGCGCTGGTGGCAATCTTGCTCATCGGTGGCGTGGTTTTGGTCTGGCACCGTTCGGCTTTGCCGGTTGCCGTGGCTGTGTTCGCCGCGGCCTTAACACTTCCGCTCTTTTGGCCGGTACCAACCGCGATGACCCAAGACGACAGCAGTTGGTTGGTGTTTGACGAAGCCGAGGCCATGGTCCGCGCCAAGACCGGTGAGGTTGTCTTTGTCGATGTCACCGCCGATTGGTGCCTGACCTGCAAAGCCAACAAAAGCCTTGTTCTGGACCGGGGCGCTGTGGCTGAGGCCTTGGAAAGCGTGACCTTGATGCGCGCCGATTGGACACGGCCCAGCGACACGATCCTAAACTACCTCAAAAGCCATGATCGCTACGGCATCCCCTTTAACATGGTCTACGGCCCCGGTGCGCCGGCTGGAATTGCCCTGCCGGAGCTGCTGACGCCCGATGCCGTGCTAAATGCGATCATGACCGCACAGGGGGCTGTGCAGGGCTAGACCTATCGCGCAGGCACTGCTTCGCGGTAGGTGTGATGCATGTCTGCACCTAGTTCCTCTGCCAAGTTCCTATCTGGCAACCTTTTTGCCCACGTTAGCATCATGTCCCTCACTGCTTCGGTGGGGTTGATGGCGGTGTTCTTGGTGGATTTCATCGACATGATTTTTATCGCCATGCTCGGCAAGGCCGAGTTGGCGGCGGCCGTCGGGTATGCTGGCGCGATCTTATTCTTTACGACGTCGTTCGGGATCGGCATGGCGATCGCGGCTGGGGCGTTGGTGGCCCGTGCGTTGGGTACAGGCGACGTGGCATTGGCGCAAAGCCGCGCGACCACAGCGCTGATCTATGGGTTTGGCTTTGGCGCTGTGTTTGCGGCCACAGTTTGGGCGTTTCTCGAACCCCTCGCACGCCTTGTCGGGGCCAGCGGTGAGACGTTGGATTTGGCTGTGCACTACCTTGCTATCATTGTCCCGTCGCTGCCATTTTTGATGCTGGGCATGATGGGAGGCGCGATCCTGCGTGCTCATGGTGATGCGCGCCGCGCGATGATGGCAACGATCTGGGGCGGGGTGGTAAATGCTGTGCTCGACCCGATCCTGATCTTTGGCCTCGATTTGGAACTGACAGGGGCGGCACTGGGCTCAGTCGCGGCGCGGCTCACGATTGCATACTTCGCACTGCGCCCGATCCTTCGCCACTATGGTGGGTTCACATTGCCACGGGTCTTAACATTCCTAGCGGATTTGCGGCCCATTTTAGCAATTGCGGTGCCTGCGATTTTGACCCAGTTGGCCACACCGGTGGGGCAGGCATGGGTCACGCGGTCCATGGCAGCCTACGGAGAAGAGGCTGTAGCCGGCATGGCCATCGTTGGGCGTCTGACGCCGGTGGCTTTCGGGGTGATATTCGCACTATCGGGTGCCATCGGCCCCATCATCGGGCAAAACTTTGGTGCCAAAGATCACGCCCGCGTTCGGCGTGCCTTTCTTGACGGAGTTTTGTTTTGTGGGCTCTTCGTGCTCAGCATGACGGTGCTTTTGTATCTGCTGCGCCCGTTCATCGCGGGATTGTTCTCGGCACAAGGCGTGACGTTGACACTGGTCTATCTATTCTGTGGGCCGCTCGCACTTGTGTTCTTTTTCAACGGGTTGCTGTTTGTGTCTAATGCGGCATTCAACAATCTTGGGCAGCCGTTCACTTCAACATGGATTAACTGGGGGCGGCACACGTTGGGCACAGTTCCGTTGGTCGCTTTGGGCGGTTGGATGTTTGGCGCGCCGGGGGTGTTGATTGGGCAGGCTGTAGGCGGGCTGATCTTTGGGCTTTTGGCCGCGTGGCTGGCGCTGCGGGTGATTGCGCAGGGCGGGGCACCGACCGCCCGGCGTGCGCCCTTTGCACGGCAGGCGCGGCTTATGTCACTGTTGCACCTACGTCGCTGAGCATCGCGTCTACCAGCGCTGTTTCATCCGGGCTTAACTGCTGCGAACGCGGGTACTGAGGGGCAGAACGGTCATTGATGATCGGTGCATCCCAGCCGTCGGTTGTGGCAGAGAACCGTGCCACGCCGGCCTCACCAAACTCAGTCAAATAGCCCTGCACGACCACATCCAGATAGCTCAACAGGATCGGATGCGTTTGGCTGGGCGCTGTGTGCAGATCATCGGGAATGTGATAGATTTGCGCGCCGCGACCGGGTTCCGCAGGGGCGCGAATATAGGCCCATTCCCGGGCGTCCAACGCGGTCCAATCGCCCCCGGGCACCTCGGCCAGTAGGCCATCAATCCGGGTGTTTGCACAGGGCACAGCCGTCAAAAACGCAACCTGCCTCGCGCCCGTGTGCCGCCATGCCCGCCGCCATCCTGATACGGTGGCGCGTTTGACGCCAGGATAATTCTGCGTGGCGCGGTTTACCAAACTGCCGTAGCCGAAGAACATGTTGTGTTTCATGGTCATTATGACACCTTTTCATGTAGCGCTCTTTGCGTCGCTCTTGATTGGATTTCGCGGATCGCCTATCCACATCTCATCACACGGGAGAATCTGCACCCGCAGTGCCGAAGGAGCAACCGCCCCGGTAAACTCTCAGGCCCAAGGACCGTGTGACGATAAAACTCTGGAGAGAGGCATTCAATTGCCCGCCGAAGGGATAACGATCTCAGGCGCATAGGACAGAGGGGGCAGGACCCGCCACGGTATCGTGGCGATAACTG
Source organism: Thalassobacter sp. (assembly GCF_982993085.1). Lineage (NCBI taxonomy): Bacteria > Pseudomonadati > Pseudomonadota > Alphaproteobacteria > Rhodobacterales > Roseobacteraceae > Thalassobacter > Thalassobacter sp. The sequence continues at coordinate 3,960 of NZ_CEZFMW010000058.1, forward strand.
TGAAGGGGCGCCTATGTCTGAACTGAACCCATTGCCGCTAGAAGCGTTGCACGCCGAATTGGGCGGCAAGATGGTGCCCTTTGCAGGGTATTCTATGCCGGTTCAATATCCGATGGGTGTCATGGCTGAGCATTTACACTGTCGGTCAGAGGCCGGTTTGTTCGACGTTAGCCACATGGGACAAGTAATCGTACGCGGCGCGGATGTCGCCAACTCGCTGGAGCGGTTTATCCCGGCTGATGTCGTAGGCCTTGGGGTGGGACGACAGCGGTATGGTGTGTTGATGCAGCCCGATGGGGGCGTGGCGGATGACTTAATGTTCGCTAACTGTAACGACCGCTTCTTTTTAGTGGTCAATGGCGCATGTAAATATCAGGATATGGAAATCCTAAAGGCCGGACTGCACGACTGTGAGGTCACGCTTTTGGACGATCGCGCACTGTTGGCGTTGCAGGGACCAAAGGCAGAGGCGGTCTTGGCCGGGCTGCTGCCCGCTGTCGCAGAAATGCGGTTCATGGACAGTCTGGTGTTTGACTGGATGGGTGCGGAGTTGTGGATTTCACGCTCAGGCTACACTGGTGAGGATGGCTTTGAAATCTCGGTGCCCGAGGATCGGGCCGAAGAATTTGCGCGTGCATTGTTGGCACATCCCGCAGTCGCGCCCATCGGTCTTGGCGCGCGCGATAGCCTCCGGCTGGAGGCGGGAATGCCGCTTTACGGCCAAGACCTAACCCCACAGATTTCCCCGGTGGTCGCGGGCCTTGGGTGGTCTATTGCTAGGGCGCGCCGCGCGGGTGGACCGCGTGCGGGCGGCTTTCCGGGGGCCGAACCACTCCTTCAGGAGCTGATGGATGGGCCCGCAAATATCCGCACGGGTCTGCGTCCAGAGGGCCGTGCCCCGATGCGCGCCGGTGTAGAACTGTTTCACTCGCTTGAAGCGACAGCCCCCATCGGTCGGATCACATCGGGCGGCTTTGGCCCGTCCGTTGGTGCGCCGATTGCTATGGGCATTGTCCCTGCGGAGCTGGCCCCTGGCACAACGATTTACGGCGAAGTCCGCGGCAAACGCTTGCCCGTGACCCTTGCCAAGCTTCCCTTCCACACACCCCGATACAAACGCTAAGTTCAGGAGAAACCTCATGAAATTCACCGAAGAGCACGAATGGCTAGACGCCGACGGCGACGTCATCACCGTTGGCATCACAGAACACGCGGCCACCCAACTGGGCGACGTTGTGTTCGTCGAACTGCCCGAGGTTGGCACCACCGTCGCAAAGGGCGATGAGATCGTTGTGATCGAAAGCGTCAAGGCTGCCTCCGACATCCTAGCCCCTCTTGATGGCGAAATCGTTGAGGTCAATGAGGCGCTGGTCGACAACCCGGCCGCTGTTAACGACGACGCCGTGGGTTCGTGGTTTTTCAAAATGACCTCCCCCGCCGCCGCCGAAATGGACGAGATGATGGATGAGGCCGCCTATCAGGCCTTTATTGGTTAAAAACTCGCCTTCCCCCATGCAGATGGAGCGTCCCATGCAGATCACTGAGTATGATACCTATGACTTCGCCAACCGCCGCCATATCGGTCCCTCACCCGAGGAAATGGCCGAGATGCTCAAGGCCGTTGGAGTCGACAGCCTTGACGATCTGATCGATCAGACGCTTCCACCTGCGATCCGCCAAGCCGAACCGTTGCCATGGCCGCAAATGACCGAACATGCGGTTTTGGCCGAAATGCGGCGGCTTGCGGATAAAAATACCGTGCTGACCTCTATGATCGGGCAGGGGTATTACGGCACGGTTACGCCCCCCGCGATCCAGCGCAATATCCTTGAAAATCCGGCTTGGTACACGGCCTACACGCCCTACCAGCCCGAGATCGCGCAGGGCCGGCTTGAGGCGCTGTTGAATTTCCAAACCATGGTAGCTGATCTGACGGGTCTGCCGGTCGCCAACGCCTCGCTCTTGGATGAGGCGACAGCCTGCGCTGAGGCGATGGTGATGGCGCAGCGTGTGGCCAAATCAAAGGCCACGGCGTTCTTTGTTGATGAAAACTGCCACCCCCAGAACATCGCAGTGATGCAAACCCGCGCTCAGCCTTTGGGCATCGAAGTGATCGTAGGCCCTGCTGATACGCTAGACCCTGCCGCTGTGTTTGGGGCGATCTTCCAATACCCCGGCACCCATGGACATCTGCGTGATTTCACCCCTGAAATGGCCGCCTTGCGCGCGCACAAGGCTATCGGGATCGTGGCAACCGACCTTTTGGCGCTGTGCCTGCTGAAAGAGCCGGGCGCAATGGGGGCTGACATCGCCGTGGGCAGCGCGCAGCGTTTCGGTGTTCCGCTGGGCTATGGCGGGCCGCATGCGGGCTTTTTCGCCTGCGCGGATGCGTTCAAGCGCAACATGCCGGGCCGAATTGTTGGGGTGTCGGTCGACAGCCATGGCCACAAGGCGTTCCGCCTGTCGCTGCAAACCCGTGAACAGCACATTCGCCGCGAAAAAGCGACGTCAAACGTGTGCACAGCGCAGGCGTTGTTGGCCGTCATGGCGAGCTTTTTCGCCGTGTTTCATGGACCCAAGGGCCTGCGCCATATCGCGCAAAACGTACATCGTTCTGCTTGTGCACTTAAACAAACGCTGCAAAGCGCAGGGTTCAACGTGGCGCCCGAACATGTGTTCGACACCCTAACTGTTGAGGTTGGCGCCATGCAGGGCGTGATCCTGCGCTCTGCTGTGGCAGAGGGCATTAACCTTCGCAAAGTGGGCGACACTGCCATCGGGATTTCTTGTGATGAAATGACCGACACAGCCATTCTGAACCGTGTGGCACGTGCCTTCGGGATCGATACAGAGGTCCGCTTGGACGCGCTGGACATTCCCGTAAGCCTACAACGGCAAAGCGATTATCTGACCCATCCCACGTTCCACATGAACCGGGCAGAGGCGGAAATGATGCGCTACATGCGCCGCCTTGCGGACCGCGATCTGGCGCTGGACCGGGCGATGATCCCGCTAGGCTCTTGCACGATGAAGCTAAACGCAGCTGTTGAAATGATGCCGGTCACATGGCCCGAGTTCGCCAACATCCATCCCTTTGCTCCCGCTGATCAGGCCGAAGGGTACAGGGAGATGATAGATGACTTGGCCCAGCGGTTGTGCGTGATCACGGGCTATGACGCGATGTCGATGCAGCCCAATTCCGGTGCGCAGGGCGAGTACGCGGGCCTTTTGACCATTGCGGCTTACCACCGGGCGCAGGGCGATGACCGTGATATTTGCCTCATCCCGACCTCGGCGCATGGGACCAACCCTGCGTCTGCCAATATGGCGGGCATGAAGGTTGTTGTGGTGAAATCCGCTGACAATGGGGATGTCGACCTCGACGATTTTCGCGCCAAGGCCGAGGCGGCAGGCGACAAACTTGCGGCTTGTATGATTACGTATCCTTCAACCCACGGGGTGTTTGAAACGACCGTTCGCGAGGTGTGTGAGATCACGCATGCCCACGGCGGGCAGGTCTACCTTGATGGGGCAAACCTGAATGCGATGGTCGGCCTGTCTAAACCCGGCGAGTTGGGCGCGGATGTTAGCCATTTGAACTTGCATAAAACGTTTTGCATCCCGCATGGCGGTGGCGGACCGGGCATGGGCCCGATTGGCGTCAAGGCGCACTTGGCCCCCTATCTGCCCGGCCACCCAGAAACGGGCATGGACGCGGATGATGGTGGCCCGGTTAGTGCTGCTCCCTTCGGTTCAGCCTCGATCCTGCCGATCAGCCACGCCTACTGCCTGATGATGGGCGGTGAGGGGCTGACCCAAGCCACGAAAGTTGCGATTTTATCGGCCAATTACATCGCGGCCCAGCTGAAGGGCAGCTTTGACGTGCTGTTTACAGGGCGCAATGGGCGGATCGCGCACGAGTGTATTCTGGATACCCGACCCTTTGCCGATAGTGCGCACATCACCGTGGATGATATCGCCAAGCGTTTGATGGATCATGGTTTTCATGCGCCGACTATGTCGTGGCCCGTGGCCGGTACACTGATGGTTGAGCCGACTGAGTCCGAAACCAAGGCTGAGTTGGACCGTTTTATTACCGCTTTGCGCGCCATCAGGGATGAGATCGCGCAGGTTGAGGGCGGCACAATGGACCCGGAAAACAATCCGCTCAAAAATGCACCGCACACGATGGAAGATCTCGTACGCGATTGGGATCGGCCTTATACGCGCGAAGCGGCGTGCTTTCCGCCCGGTGCGTTCCGCGTGGATAAATATTGGCCGCCTGTGAACCGGGTTGACAACGTGGCAGGCGATCGCAATCTGATCTGCACCTGCCCACCAGTTGAGGCCTATCTAGAAGCCGCAGAATAACAAGCAGGTGACGCAGGGAGTGCTGCCCCTGCGTCACCGCCGCCATTGACAGGGCGTCCCCTCACCTCCACCATGCCGCAACGCAGCATTTTGGGTTATGGGGAATCGACATGCCGGGGCAGGTCATCACAGTCGCACAGCAAAAGGGCGGGTCGGGTAAAACCACTGTGTCCGTCAATTTGGCCGTCGCTTTCGCACAAATGGGGCGCAAGGTGGCTGTCATTGATAGCGACGCTCAGGGATCGTTAGGGCGTTGGTTTATGACCCGGCTTGAGCAAACGGGCGGCGAGCCGGGCGTCGATTTCTCAACCGCAAGCGCGTGGGGCGTTGCCTATGAGGTCGACAAGTATCGTAAAACCCACGATGTCATCATCATTGATACACCCCCCAAGATTGACAGCGATATGCGGCCTGCCTTGCGTTCGTCATCGTTGGTTGTGGTGCCCATCGCCGCAAGTGAAGTTGATATGTGGGCGACTGAAGGTGTGCTGGAGTTGGCCGCCCGCGAAGGTAAGGTCGTGATGGCGGTGCTGAACCGGGCCAAGTCAGGCACGCGATTGGCGGCAAAAATGTTGGAACAATTGGGTGCGCTTGACGTTGTACCCGCGTCCACGGTGTTGGCCAACCGTGTCGTGTATGCCGAAAGTCTGGGCAAAGGGTTGGGTGTCGTCGAAGTCGCCCGGAACGCCCCTGCTACTGAGGAAATCAAGGCGCTCGCCGCAGAGGTCGATGCCGCCCTTGGCGCGCTGGCCAAGCAGGCGGCAGAGTAACTCCGGCTAGCCGCCGAGGTTGGTTTCAAGCCACTTTTCGAGCCAGTGGATCGTGTAATCACCGGTGTGGATGTCTTTCTCTTCCAGCAGGGCGTGGAAGAGGGGAACTGTCGTGTCGATCCCGTCGATAATCAGCTCACCCAAGGCACGGTGTAGACGCGCCAACGCCTCAGGACGGTCACGCCCGTGGACGATCAATTTGCCGATGAGGCTGTCGTAATAGGGCGGAATCCGGTAGCCGTCGTACAACGCGGAATCCATCCGCACACCCAAACCACCCGGCGCATGATACTGCGTAATCGTGCCGGGGCAGGGGGTGAAGTTTGGCAGCTTTTCCGCATTTAGGCGGACCTCAATGGAGTGCCCATTGATCTGCAAATCTTCTTGCTGGAACGACATGTCGTAGCCTGCAGCCACACGGATTTGCTCACGCACCAGATCGACACCGAAAATGGCCTCGGTCACGGGGTGCTCTACCTGCAAACGCGTGTTCATCTCAATGAAGAAGAACTCACCATTTTCATACAAGAACTCAATCGTACCGGCGCCAGCATAGTTAATGCGGGCCACAGCCTCGGCGCAGGTGCGGCCAATTTCGGCGCGCTGCTCAGGCGTGATAGAGGGGCCGGGGGCTTCCTCGAATACCTTCTGGTGACGCCGTTGGAGCGAACAATCCCGCTCACCCAAATGCACGGCGCGGCCTTTGCCGTCACCGAAAACCTGCACTTCGATGTGACGCGGTGTGCCGAGATATTTCTCGATGTATACCTCATCGTTGCCAAAGGCGGCTTTGCCTTCTGCGCGGGCGGTGCGAAAGGCGGTCTCAAGTTCTTCGGCAGTCTTGGCCAGCTTCATGCCGCGGCCACCGCCACCAGCAGTTGCCTTGATGATCACCGGAAAACCCATCTCATCACAGAGGGTCTGCGCCGTCTCAAAATCGGGCACACCGCCATCAGAGCCGGGCACGCACGGCACGCCAAGCGCCTTCATCGTGTCCTTGGCGGTGATCTTGTCGCCCATGATGCGGATATGCTCGGCCGTGGGGCCGATGAACGCAATGCCATGGTCCTCAAGCGCCTGAACAAAGCTCGCGTTCTCACTCATGAAGCCATAGCCGGGGTGGATCGCCTCTGCGCCTGTGATTTCACAAGCAGAGATGATCGCGGGCACGGAAAGGTAGCTGTCGGTGCTGGAGGCCGGGCCGATACAGATGGATTCGTCCGCCATACGCACATGCATCGCATCGGCGTCCGCCGTGGAGTGGACGGCAACGGTCGCTACGCCCATTTCGCGCGCTGCACGGATCACGCGCAAGGCGATTTCGCCGCGGTTGGCGATTAGGATTTTCTTGAACATGCCGGATGTCCCTTATTCGAGGATCACGAGCGGTGCGCCAAACTCAACGGCCGCGCCGTCCTCGATCAGGATGCGTTTCACCTTGCCCGCTTTGGGCGAGGGGATCTGGTTCATTGTTTTCATCGCTTCAACGATCAGAAGGGTTTGACCTTCGGACACGGTGTCGCCAACGGAAATAAAGGCGGATGCGCCGGGTTCAGGCGACAGATACGCCGTGCCGACGATGGGCGACGTGACGGCGCCGGGATCTTGGGCCGGATCAGCAGGGGCAGAAGCCGGCGCGGCGGCGGCTGCGGCAGGTGCGCTTGCGGCAGGGGCTGCGACTGCAGGGGCTGCTGCGACTGCGGCAACAGGTGCGGCCATCATCTGGCGGCTCACGCGCACGTTGAGGCTATCGTCCTCTGCGTAGTCACGCTTAACCTGTAGCTCAGTCAGGTCATTCTCCCGCAAAAGCTCGGCCAGGGCCTTAATAAAGGCTACGTCGCTGTCATGTGTTTTGGTCATGTTGGATGCTCCTCGCGGTGGGCCGCGCTTTTTGCCTATTCGCTTTTCTATACGTCAGCTGTTCATGGGTGAAAACCCAAGGTTTGCGCGTTATTTCCCCTGATTTGAGGCCTTTTTACACTGGGGGCAAGGGAAACTCACGCCAAAGCTTTGCCCAAGCGGTGTAGGCGTGCACGCTTTAGGAGGGCGCGGCGTTCTAGAGCCGCCCCCTCAATGCGTGATGCCTCTGCGTGGACGCGTGCCACAGCACGCTCGATCCCATCCGGCCGCGCGTGCCCATTCCTCAAGAATACGCGCGGACCAAAGTGGCTCGAACTGGGTTTCCTCTGCGGCGGCGAGTAGAATTTCGCGTAAGATCGTGGGGAAGAGGACGCAAGCGTCCAGCAGGATCTTCATGGGCAATGGAACGCGAGCGCCTTGAGGTAGCCGGTTTCGGCCAGCTGTGGGTGCATTGGGTGATCGGGGCCTGCAAAACCGGTGTAGATCAGTGCACCGGGACGTCCTGCGCGTCCCATGCCGCGCGCACACGCCGCCCGAAATTTCGATAATTCCGCAGCGTGTGAACATGAGCAGAGGATCAGATATCCCCCCGGAGCGACAAGTGACGCAGCCAATTTCGCCACCCGTTCATAAGCCCGCAAGCCTGTCGCAAGTGCCTGCTTTGATGGGGCAAAAGCGGGTGGATCGGCGACAACAAGATCGAATGTTTCACCTGCCGCGCTCAGCTCGGTCATGACATCAAACGCATCGCCGCGCCGCGTAGTAAAGGCATCTGCACGGCCCATGGCCTCTGCACCTTCTTCGGCAAGTGCTAATGCAGGTGCGGACCCGTCCACGGCAAGTGCTGATTGAGCGCCGCCCGCGAGAGCCGCTAGGCCAAATCCGCCGACGTGGGAAAATACGTCCAAGACACGGCCATCGGGCGCAAGGCGCGCAGCAAAGGCGTGGTTAGGGCGTTGATCATAAAACAGACCGGTTTTCTGGCCGCCAACAAGGTCGGCCATGTAGGTCGCGCCGTTCATAGGCACCGCAATCTTGCTGGGGGGCGTGCCCAGTAACGGTCCGTTCACGTCATCCAACCCTTCGGTGACGCGGGCCCGGCCTTGGGCGTTTTTGAACACCGATGTGCAGCCCGTGACTTCTGCAAGGACATTGGCCAGCAATGCGCAATTCGCCTCGGCCCAAGCTGTGTTGGGCTGAATGACCAGCGTGTCATCGAAACGGTCCACGATAACACCGGGCAGGCCGTCGGCCTCGGCGTGGATCAGGCGGTAGTAGGGGGCATCGAACAGGCGGCTGCGCAGCGCGAAGGCTTGCACAAGCTTGGCGCGCACCCATTCGGCGTCAATCTGCGCCTCGGGGTTAAGGTCCAGGACCCGCGCAACAATACGTGTGCTAGGGTTCGCAGCAACAAGTGCGAGTGGATTGCGTTCGCTGTCCTCTAGCAGGGCTGGGGTGCCCGGCGCCACGTTGCGGCTGCGGCGATCAAGAACGATGTCATCGCCGTAAACCCAAGGGAATCCGTGACGAATACGCTTGGCATCAGCTTTGGGTTTGAGGCGGAGTGTGGGGAGTTGTGTATCCATGGCCCCGCCTAGCAAGCGGCGGGGCATTGGAAAAGGCTTTAGTGCGCTGTTTGGCGACCGAATACGACCGTTCCGCTGCGTACAAAGGCTGCAATTGCCTTGAGAACGGAACGCAGAGCCTCTGCACGCAGACGGCGGGCTTCACGTTCGATTTCGATGTGGTTGATTTCAAAGCTGTTCATTTGATGTCTCCGAACGGGCGCGGGGAGGGAAGAAGGGAGGAGGAGACGCGCCCGTGGTCCTAAAATGGGGCTAAACCCAGATCGCGAGTAGATATGAAAATGGAAAAGCCGGGTTGCAGTGGGTGCAAACCGGCTTTTTCGAGGCATGTTAGCGATCACATCGCATGTTTCGTCAATCGAGGGCGTGAATGCCTTCAGCCGTTTGCCGCGCGCCAGACAGCATCCATGCATGTTCCGAAGCGACAAAAAACATCGAAAACCCAAAGCGACGCCAGTCTTGGGCTTGGGCTGTGGTCGGGACCCACGTCATGTAGGTTTTGCCATGCTCTGAACAGGCCGCCCCAACTTGGGTCATTGCGTCTTGGAGTTCAGGCGATGTGGTGTCAGTCTTGCCATAAGCGACCGAAAGGTCCGCAGGTCCGACAAATAAGCCATCGATGCCGTCGATGGCCGCAATCTCAGCGGCGGCATCGACGCCCTCAGGTTCCTCGATCTGGGCGATGACGATGGTTTCTTCCTGCGATTGAGCCAACAATTCGGGCATCTTGCGGGTGGCATATCCGGCCCATCGGGTTGATCCTGCGTAGCCCCGTCCGCCGTGGCCAAAACGGGCGGCTTTGGCAATCGCGCGGGCTTTTTCGATGCTGTCGACGTGGGGCACGACAATGCCTGTTGCGCCCAAATCAAGCGCGTTGAGGATGTCGGACGGAGAGGCAGACGGCACCCGGATCAGGATCGGCACCCCAAGCGCACGGGCCACCGCGATGCAGGCATCAGTGCCGCTCCGATCAAAAGGGGCGTGTTCTGCATCGAGGCAAATAAAGTCGAGACCCGCGTGGGCGAGCACTTCGATGATGACGTGATGCGGTGTTTTCAGGAACGTACCCGCGAGCATCTGTCCCTCAGCCATAGCTGTGCGTAGCGATTTGGTTGTCATGGAGCCTCCCTCAGACGTTGTGCGACCCTAAGCGGCTTGGGTCGGGGGTGTAAACGGGGGGCTACGTTATTCGATGGGTGGCAGGTCCGGCAGATCGGGAAGGGGCGGAAGCTCAGGCAAACCACCATCTGGCCCATCAAGCGGCGGCAAATCCGGAAGCGCTGGCATGTTGCCCAGCTCAGGCGAAAGCGGGGGCAGATCGGGCAATCCGGGTGGGGCGTCAATGGCGGGTAAATCAGGCAGGTTGGGCATGTCCGGCGCGTTTGTGGGTGAGGCCAAAGCAGGTGCGGCAGCTATCGGCGTGGATGTATCAAACGCCGTGCTGCTGGTCGCATGTTGTGTGGTATCCGGCGCAGGCCCCGTCAGTGACAAGCGCACTGCACGCATCCCGTTCTGCTGGCCCAGCTTCCCGGATAATGCATGACCCGGTCCCGCCCCCATAACCTCAAGCGCTCCCAATGAACCGCGCGAAATGGGAAGCGTATCGCCGGGCTTTAGGGATTGAAGACGGCTCAGCGGCACCGAAAACCGGGTGAGCGTGACGCGCAATTCTACAGGTGCGTCCGAAACAGCGGCCTGCATATCGGCAGCCCAGACGGGGTCCGGGGCTAGGACTTGGGCTTTACCGGGGGCCGCGCCAGTGGTTGGCGCCCCCGCCGGTGATGACGTTTGCACTGCCGCAGCAATCGCTGGCAGTGCCAGCCACACTTTTGCACGCTTGGCGCCATTGCCCAGCTCGACCGTGACGCATTGAAGGCGATAGTCGCCTTCGCTCAGCATAAGCGGCAATGGCGTTGGATCGGGCACGTAGGTTCCGTATTTGTATCCGCGCGCCCAGCGGGCATCCGCGACCGTGGCCACCCGGTTTGCAAAATCTGTCAGAACCGTTTCGACAAAATCGCGGGTAAGTGCGGCATCAATACGTGTCGTTTCCCGCGCCGCACGGGTGGTTTTGTCAACGCGGCCCATGGTTTGCACCTCAATAAGGGCATCCACCAATTCAGGGCTAAAGCAGATCAGCCCACGACTGTCGCCGGGCCCATCCGCCAGTGTAAACAAAGCCACCTCGGGCAGTTCGATCAACAGCTCGGATTGGTCCACACGAGACGATTCCTGTTCCCGCACGGTGAGTTCCAGCCCCGGCAATCCCTCACCAGATTTGGTCAACGCCTGAATCAACGCTTTTTCCGGCGACATACCGCGCGGAGGCGGAGGCGGGCCGGGGCGGGCCCCGGCCTTACGGCGCAAAACAGGAAGAGGTGACATATCCTCGGACATAAACGGCCTTCGCAGCAAAATGCTTTGTCCCGTTATGATGCCAACAAAGTTAATTTTCCGTTGTTGCGGTGCAGAAAAACCTACAGCGCGGCGACACTTGGCGCATTGGCTTGGGCGCGCGGCAGCATGACCCGAAACGCGGCCCCCTGTTGACCCGGCAAATAATCAATACTGCCACTCAAGCGGCCCATAACTTCACGGCAAATCGCAAGCCCAAGACCTGCACTGCCCGCCGAGGCATGATCCGTCAGGCGGGCGAACTTTTCAAAGATCACGCCACGCGATCGGGCTGGAATTCCGCTACCATTGTCAATAAAATCGACGGTTACACGGGTCTTGGTCCGGCGGACTTTGATCGCCAACTCCGGCGCCTCCGCATCGCAATATTTGCAAGCATTTGTGATCAAATTGATGAACACCTGAGACAGCCTATCCGCGTCAGTATGCAGGCTGACATCCTCACGATCTGTGTCCCGAATGATCGTCAATTTACCCTTCGTGAGCGACGAAGACGCGTTGACCGCGCGTTCCAACACCTCATGCAGGGACAGCGTCGCCTCATTCAGGACGACCTGCCCGTTTTCCAGCACGCTGAGGTCGAGCAAATCATCCAGAAGTCGGGTCAAGCGCTGGCTCTCATCACGGATGATGCCGGAATAATTCTGCCGCTCCTCGCTGGCGAGGTCGTCTATCATCAAAATCTCAGAAAACGCCCGAATTGACGTCATCGGGGTGCGTAATTCATGGCTGACTTGGCTGAGAAACGCGTCTTTCTGGATCGAAAGTTCAGTCAGTTTTGTGTTGGCCTCGCGCAGCTTGCGGGCGGTGAGGGTCAACTCTTCGGATTGTGTCTCAAGCCGGGCTGAGTATTCCATGATTTGCGCCGCTTCATCGGCCACGGCCAGCAGGTCGTCCACGGATACGGTCGCGCCGTCGGTCAACTGGCCCACCATCGCGTGGGAGGTCGCGGTGCCAACCGAGCCAGACAATTCACGTTCCAAGGTTTCAATGAAATCTGGTGTGGGATCAGGAAGATAGCCACTTTTCCCTTGCGCGCTGGCTTCGGTTTGAAACAGGCTTTGCGCTTGCTCGGTGCCCAAGATGCGCTGGGCCATGATCAGCAACTCTTCGGCGCCTGCGGTCCCGCCTTTCCAGCCGCGTGGGGCGGTTGAACGGTCAAATACGTTGATGAATTGCGCGCCCTGCCAACGCTCTAGCGGTGTTGGAAATGACAGCAGCGATAGCGCGCAAAACGCGACCGTGTTAGCGCCTATGGATAGGATCAGGGTCGAGAGTAAAGGATCTGTTTCATTGATGCCAAACAGCCCCTCGGGCCGCAGCCACGCAATCCCGAATGGCCCCTCTGCGAACAAGGCCACTGGCAGAAGCGTGCCCTGAAACACGGGCAACAACATGGTATAACCCCAAATCGCAAACCCGATGGAGATACCAGCCGCCGCCCCAATCCGCGTGGCCCCACGCCAAAACAAGCCGCCCAACAGTGCGGGCAACACTTGGGCGAGGCCCGCAAACGCGATCAACCCAATGGAGGCAAGCGCCTCATTGCCGCCGTTTAAACGGTAATAGATGTAGCCCATGCCCAAAACTGCCGCGATTGACGCGCGCCGCGCAACCAGCACGACGTAGCGGACATCGCCTGAAACCGTAGCACCCTCTGCCTTGGTCGCAAGCCACAGGGGCATGACGATATGGTTCGACAGCATCGTCGCAAGGGCCACAGAGGCCACGATTACCATAGACGTCGCCGATGAAAAACCACCAAGGAAGGCCAGCATCGCCAAGGTATCCTCGCCCAAGGCCAGCGGGATGGTCAGCACGAACAGGTCGGGGTTGGACCCTTCGGGCAAGATCTCTAGGCCCACAACCGCGATCGGCACCACAAAGATCGACATTCCCAAAAGATACAGCGGAAACGCCCAGCTTGCGATGGCAAGGTGCCGCTCGTCCGAGGCCTCAACCACCATGACCTGAAACATGCGCGGCAGGCAGATGATAGCGGCTGCTGACAACATGGTCAGCCCGACCCAGCGTCCCGACGATGATGTCCAATCCGCCATGGGCGAGGCCGCAACGCGCTCCAAAATATCCTGCGGGCCGGACGCGACGCCCCACACCACAAAGCCCCCAACTGCCAAGAGCGCTGCCAACTTGACCACGGCCTCAACGGCGATTGCGGACACGATGCCATCGTGACGTTCATTCGCGTCCAAACTGCGTGTGCCAAAAATGATAGTGAACAGGGCTAGCCCTACAGCGACATACAACCCGATCGCCTCTGCGTCGCGGTTGGCACTGTCTGCAAAGACCGTGAATGACAGGGTCACGGACTGCAATTGCAATGAAATATAGGGCGTTGTGCCCACCACCGCGAGGATAGTCACCAACACGGCCAGCCCGTTGGATTTGCCATAGCGGGCCGAGATTAGGTCAGCGATCGACGTGACGCGCTGGCTTTTGCCCACCCGCACGATCTTGCGCAAAAGCCACCACCAGCCGACGAAAACCAACGTTGGTCCCAAATAGATCGTGATGAATTCTAGCCCCGACCGCGCCGCTGAGCCAACCGCGCCGTAAAATGTCCATGCCGTGCAGTAAATCGACAGCGACAGGGTATACACTAAAGGTGAGCGCAGCACGCTTAACTGTCCGCGCGCGGCGGCCCGCTCGGCGGCAAAGGCCACAACGAACAAAAGGGCCACATAGGCCAGTGAAACGGCTATCAGGCTGTTGAGTGACATCTCAGCCGTCGCGCGGCGCGTCGTTTGGGCCGCCTTGCATGTTTTCTGCCGTAAGCTTGCGCGCCAAAAGGAATGCAAGTCCGATCAAAAACAGCCACGCGGCAAAGAAATAGACCAACCATGGGGCTGTGGCCCCTTGGGCCGCGCGTTCGTCCGACAAGATCAGGTCGGGAAACAGCAAGAGGATCGCGCCAAGGATAGGTAACAGCCGGGCGGCATCCGCGATCCGGTTGCGGCGATACACATCGCGCCCCAAAAACAATGGCTGCTGAGGGGGCTTGAGCGGTGGGCCCGGCAGCTCAGCCATGGGTCACGCCTTTTGCCCGGCCAACGCTTCAACCGCTTCAAGTACGGCTTGGTTGGCAAAGGGTTTGGTCATGAATTGTGTGACACCTAGGGCTTCTGCGCGGGCACGGTCCTTGGTTTGCCCCTTGGCCGTCAGCATCAGTACCGGCACGTCGTGCCCCGTGTCCTGCGCGCGAATGTCCGCCAAGATGTCAAAGCCAGAGCGCCCCGGCAGCATCACGTCCAGCACGATTACGTCGGGCCTTTCGCGCGTCACGGCCTCCATCGCGTTGGCGCCATCGGAATGGGTTTGCACGCGCCAGCCAGCGCGTTGCAGGATAAAGCTGATTGCGACGATGATATTAGGCTCATCTTCGATCAGGAGAACCGTCTTGGTCATGGTGCCGTCCCTTGCACAAAGCGCTTATTTTTTTGTTCGCTTTCGTACAAGATTGCCGTGTTTTGGGCCGCATGTCAAAAGGCGGTGTCAGCCTTGGGATGATCTGGCACAGGTGTCAGCAAGGATGGCTCGCGGCGAGCGGTGCAATTCGTGCGCGCACAGACGCGGCATGTGACGCCCACGGCTAGGGGCCGGGTGGCGGGCAGGCTCTTGGCGGGCATCCGTTGGATTAGCATCGTTGCGTGCAACACGTCGGGTGTTCCGGGGCGGGGGCGTTTGGCCGGCAGGGCGATTGCGGTCGCGTCAAACACAGCGCCATCTGGGAGTGTTAGGCGGCTCTGTACGGGGTAATGCGGGCGCGCAAGGCTCTGATAAAGCGGCCATAACGGGCAGCCGGCCGTGACCAATGGCAGGGCAAACCCGGAAATAGGCCGTCGGTAGCGCGCAGCGCCTGCGCTATCGATGACCAGTAGGCCGATGTCTGATGTCTCGGGGGCGTCGGGGGGCAGGGCCGCAAGGCGTCGCATCAGACAATCGAGCGGAACCCCTAGTTCTTCGGCCAAAACCAAGGGGTCGACCCCTATGTCTAGGATCGCGTCCCGCAGGATCTGCATCGGCAATTGGCGGGTATCGTGGAGGTACTGCAAAAGCGCGGTGCGCACCATTGTGCGCGCATTCGCATCCTCGGGTCCCTCCGCGCACAGTGCTTCGACGTCGGCCTCGGAACCTGTCTCTAACTTTGGGAAATGGTGCTGCGCGGAATCGAGAAAGGCTGACGCGACCTCTGTTGGCGCAAGAAACCCAGGCCCTCGCCGCGCCTGTGTCTCAAAATAAGACACCATAGCTTCTGCACCATCGGCCAGCCGGCGGCTATCTTCATCAAGGTTGGTGTGGAACCGCCCCAGCCAATTGGGGTCAATCTCGGGGGTGGAGGCAAGGATTGATGCGGTGGAGCGCACGGCCGACACAGTGGATAGCACCTCGTGCATGGCCTCGGCCAATGCGGGGTCATGGGTCAAGCGGTCGTTCAGAGCATCGACAGACCGCTCCAACGCCGCGATTTGTTCTGCCTGATTGGCAATCAGTCCCGCCCAACTTGGAAATCCGCGAATAAGCCCTTCGGCTTGCGTCAACGCATCTTCATTCAGGCCCGTTGCCGCACCCGCTGCGGATACAGTTTCAAGCAAGGCCTGATCTGCGCCGCGCATTAATTCCGTGTAGTCCACCTCTAGATGCGTGGCGATATCGGCCAACAGTTTTCCCGCAATCCGCCGCTTGTTGTGCTCTATCAAGTTGAGATACGAGGCGGATATGCCAGCCGCACGCGCCAAATCCGCCTGCCGCATCCGCAATGCAAGGCGGCGTTCGCGGATACGGGTGCCGGTTAGCTCAGATCTGGGCATGTCGGGACCACTCAATTATCGCGTGTTTTCAGGCACTTTCTGCGGGTGCAAGAAAATCGATTTACACTTTCTTCACATGCATTGTGTATATATTTACAAAAAAGTCTATACCACAAAGGCACTTATTGCTTATTTTTCGGTTTCGCCCCGATACTGGTATTGCCTTGTAAACCAAGAGCGCGGCTCAGAGCCTTGGAGGAGGACCTCTTTGCCGATATATCAAATAGGGAGGGACTTCATGTCCAAATCTAACTTCACACGCCGTGGCGTGCTGAGAACTGGTGCCGTGGGCGGCGCTGGTCTTGCTCTGCCAACCATTTTCACCTCCGATGCGTCTGCTTTCACAAACGAACCTACAGGCGGCACGGTCACTCTGGGCTTTAACGTCCCACAGACGGGCCCCTACGCGGACGAAGGCGCCGACGAACTGCGCGCATTCGAACTGGCTGTTGAGCACCTGAACGGCACCGGCGCCGACAGCGGCATGCTGGACACCTTCAGCTCCAAAGCTCTCAAGGGCAACGGCATCCTCGGCAAGAAAGTCGAGTACGTCACAGGCGACACGCAAACCAAATCCGACGCCGCTCGCGCATCCGCACGTTCGATGATCGAAAAAGACGGCGCTGTCATGGTATCGGGCGGTTCGTCCTCCGGTGTGGCTGTGGCTGTTCAGGCGCTGTGCCAAGAGGCTGGCGTTATCTTTATGGCGGGTCTGACCCACTCCAACGACACGACCGGTAAAGACCGCCGTGCCAACGGCTTCCGCCACTTCTTTAACTCCTACATGTCCGGTGCTGCACTGGCTCCCGTGCTCGAAGCTCGCTACGGCTCCGACCGGAACGCCTACCACCTGACAGCGGACTACAACTGGGGCTACACCACCGAAGAAGCCGTCCGTTCGTCCACCGAAGCCATGGGCTGGAACACGGTCAACGCCGTGAAAACACCCCTGACCGCGACTGACTTCTCGGCCTACATCACGCCGATCCTCCAGTCCGACGCAGACGTGCTGGTTCTGAACCACTACGGCGGCAACATGGTGAACTCGCTCACAAACGCCGTTCAGTTCGGCCTGCGTGACCGGATCGTTAACGGCAAGAACTTCGAAATCGTTGTGCCTTTGTACTCGCGCCTGATGGCGAAGGGTGCTGGTGCCAACGTTAAGGGTATCTTCGGTTCCACAAACTGGCACTGGTCGTTGCAGGATGCAGGCTCGCAAGCCTTCGTTCGCTCGTTTGGCACCAAGTACGGCTTCCCCCCCTCGCAGGCGGCGCACACATGCTACGTGCAAACGCTTCTGTATGCGGATGCCGTGGAGCGCGCAGGCTCGTTCAACCCATGTGCGGTTGTCGAAGCTCTGGAAGACTTCGAGTTCGACGGTCTGGGCAACGGCAAAACGCTGTACCGCGGCGACGATCACCAGTGCTTCAAAGACGTGCTGGTTGTGAAGGGTAAAGAGAACCCAACATCCGAGTTCGACCTTCTCGAAATCGTCGAAGTCACACCCGTCGAGCAAGTTACCTACGCACCCGACCACCCGCAGTTTGCGGGCGGCGAACTGGGCACGTGTAACCCCGGCGCATAAGCCTGACGAATCCAGTGCGGGCTCGCCCCCGCGCTGGACTTCATCACCCGCGGCCCATCCATTTGGGCCGCGGGCTCTGACACTCTGCAACTGCGAAGGGTGGGACCGATGGAAGCCATTATCCTCCAAATTCTCAATGGGCTCGACAAGGGCTCTGCCTATGCGCTGATCGCGATGGGCCTGACACTCATCTTCGGCACGCTTGGCGTTGTGAACTTTGCCCACGGGGCGCTGTTCATGGTTGGTGCGTTCTGTGCCGTTACTCTGAGCCGTATCCTGACGCTCAGCCACGAGGTGGTCGACCCCACCCGCACCGACTTTCTGGGCAACCCGCTCAAGATTGATGTGCCCTACGCCTACGATTGGTTTGGTCAAGCCACGGGTGATGCGATTATCGACTGGGCCGTGCCGCTGTCGATCCTGTTCGCGGTCCCTGTGATGATCATCATGGGTGTGGTGATGGAACGTGGGCTGATCAAACACTTCTATAAACGCCCTCACGCGGACCAGATCCTCGTGACGTTTGGCCTCGCCATCGTTCTGCAAGAAGTCATCAAATACTTCTACGGCGCAAACCCCATTCCAACACCCGCACCGCAAGCGTTTGCCAGCTCGATGGACATGGGCGCAGCCCTTGGTTTTGAGGCCGGGCAGATCATCTATCCGATCTGGCGCTTGGTGTATTTCGTCTTTG